>CASBQJ010000204.1 GCA_949127705.1 Synechococcales cyanobacterium PMM_0085 | reverse complement strand
ACGTATACATGGCTATTTTGGACTCACAAGGGCGTCTCTTTGGCAAAGTGAACATCCTAGACTTAGGGGCGGCGCTGGTGCTGTTGCTAGTGGTGGCTGGAATTTTTCTGTTTCCAGGTACCTCTGGTTCATCGGTAGCGCAAATTGGCGTGGAAAATAAAGTGGTCGAAGTAGACGCCATGGTTAGAGGATTAACGGTAAGCGATCCCCAAGCCCTACTCAAGAGCATAGAAGCGACCAAAAAAGTGAATGTGATTATCCGTAACCAGCCTTACGGAGAGCTGGATTTGGTGTCAGTCAAATCGCTGCCCCGAACGGTGGCGGTACCGCAGCCCGATGGCTCTGTGGTGGCTCAGCCCGACCCGCGCCCTGAGCTAAACTACACGCTGGACATGATCATTACCTTGGCTGGCGAAGCGCAAGTGACGGATGATGGCCCGGTGCTGGGTAACAGTAAGGTCAAGGTAGGCACGCCTCTGGAGCTGGAGGGCACGACCTATCGCTTTAATGCCCCGGTTGTTGGCGTTCGGATCAAAGACAAGTAAGGGTAGGATTTGTCAGATCCGCTCTAGATTTAGGGCTAAACCCCAAGGCTAAACCCCAGCGCTGAACCCAAGAGCGAACAAATTCACTATCCTGGATGAGGACTGTATCCCCCAAAAAGCTGTGTTTTTTAGCGTCGTTATTCCCACCTACAACCGCAAGCCGATTTTAGAGCAGTGTCTGATGGCGCTGGAAGCTCAGTCACTTCGCTCTGGTGGGAGCGTGGCGGGGTATGAGGTGGTAGTTGTGGATGACGGGTCTACCGATGACACAGTGGGTTGGCTGCATCGCCAGAGTGCCATGTTTCCCCACGCGCGACTGTTGCAGCAAGACCACCAAGGCCCAGCGGCAGCACGCAATTTGGGTGTGGCAGCGGCTACCGGTGACACGATTATTTTTATCGACAGTGATTTAGTTGTGACTGAGGTATTTTTGCAGTCCCATGCCGATGCCTTACAGAGCGGTCAACAGCGACTGGGCAGCGATCGCCTGTTCACCTACGGTCGAGTGATCAACACCTGCAACTTTGAGCACCCCACCACCGAGCCGTTCAAAGTCACCGATTTTTCGGCGGCCTACTTTGCCACCGGAAATGTGGCGATCGCCCGTCACTGGCTCGACCAAGCAGGTCTGTTCGATCTGCGGTTTCAGCTCTATGGCTGGGAAGACTTGGAGCTAGGGATGCGCCTGAAGCAGCTGGACTTAACCTTAGTCAAATGCCGGGATGCCGTTGGCTATCACTGGCATCCGCCGTTTGCCCTCAGCCAAATTCCGAACCTCATCGACAAAGAAATTCAGCGAGGCCGCATGGGTGTGCTGTTTTATCAAAAACACCCTACCTGGGACGTGCGGTTAATGATCCAAATGACCTGGCTGCACCGCGTCCTCTGGGGCATGCTCTCGCTGGGAGGGCAGTTGAATGAGCGGACACTAGCGCCGCTGCTTCAGTGGCTAATTGACCAGGGTAAGCCGCAGCTGGCCTTAGAGCTGTCCCGCATCTTCCTCAACTGGTACAACGTTCAGGGCGTATATGCGGCCTACGACGATCTGCGTCGGGGGTCGTCGGCTGCAAGCTGAACGATTTCTTTAAAGCAGGGCATAGGCCGTGTTTCAGACCGTTTCCCAATTAGTGATGCAGTGAATAAAAATCAGGGCGATCGCGGCGATCTTCAAGGTGGGTCGTCTGCTGCGTCAGAACCCAATCAGGGGCTGTCGCCTGAGCTAGAAGCCGAATTTTTGGATATGGAAGCAGAACTGAACGGGATCCCCGAGGCTGTGGCAGACCCGACTCCGCTGCGGGTAACTACGACTCCAGCGCCATTGTCGCTGGTCGAAACCGCCTTCCTGGCCAGCACGGCTAGCCTGCTGTGGCTGGCCAGCTACTACCTCAGCCTAGTGCCCTGGATGCGGATTTTGTTCCCAGCGCCGATCGCCCTGGTCTATCTGCGCTGGGGTCAGCGCGCTGCCTGGATGTGTACATTGGTCACGGGGCTGCTGCTGTCGATTTTAATGGGACCCTACCTCAGTCTGTTGTTTTTGGTGCCCTATGGGCTGTTGGGGGTGCAGCTGGGCGCGCTGTGGAAACGGCAGGCTCCCTGGATGGTATCCATTAGTATTGGCACCCTGATTGCCACGATCAGTTTTTTCTTTCGCGTCTGGCTGCTGTCGCTGTTCTTGGGCGAAGATTTGTGGGTCTATCTCACCGACCGAATTGCCGACTTGTTGGAATGGATCGTGACGATCTTGGTCGATTGGGGCTGGTTAGATATTGGAGTTTTGGGTCAAGTTAACCTGACGGCGGTGCAGCTATTGACGGTTGGAACGCTGCTGCTTAGCGACTTTGTTTACTTATTCACGGTGCATTTGGTGGCGTGGCTGTTGCTGCCTCGCCTAGGCAATCCGATTCCCGATCCGCCCCGCTGGGTGCGCGTATTGATGGAAGAACCTTAGGCATGGCTCTAGCGCATGGCATCCAGTTCCCCGCACCTTCCCCGCACCTATGATTCAGATTTACACTCAGCCAGACATCGCTCAGGGCTGGATGGAGCGCGTTCGAGGGCAGGACGCGGCGTTTGCCTGCGTTTTAGGCTTTACCGCAACAGGTCTAATCCCAGGGATTTCAGCAGCGGGAGCCACTCCGGCAGATCGGCAGTATACGGCGATCGCCGATGCTGAGTTCCTGTATCACGGGGTGTTAGCCAATCCGCAGTTTCCGCTGCCGCCGCTTGTGGATGGAGCCTCACCGACGTTAATCTCGCGGGCAGTAGTGGCAGGGTTGAAGCTGCCGCTCTACTTGTTTAATGCAGGGTTGCCACACGCGCCGACGGTACCCTGTATCGATTTGGGT
>CASBQJ010000203.1 GCA_949127705.1 Synechococcales cyanobacterium PMM_0085 | reverse complement strand
CTCCCTCCTATGACCACCACCTTGCCTCAACCCACCAACACGGCACCGAGTTCCACCCGTCCCGACTCCGTCGCCGCCGAAAAGCTGCCGCCCTCCACCCACGAATTTGCCGAAGTCATCCATCGCCTAGAGGCGGGCGGAGCCATGCTGCCCGACACCCCCGAAAACCTGATGCAGATTATCGGGCTGTACAAGGCATACGCCGTGCCGATGGATTTTTACTGGCGCGATTTGCTCTACATTGCCGAGCAGGTATTTCTCAACCCGCTGCCCTTCTTCAAATACTTTATTCCGCAAGAATACCTAGATATGCAAAATCACTATGCGGGTGATGATGCCGACCTGCGGATTTGGCGGGGTACTGGGTCTGCCCACCCAGAGCTACTAGAGTTTATGGAAAAAGGCGAACTCAACGCCAAACTGCCGCGACTATTGCACCACTGGTATCACGATCGCGTCAACATGGAATTTGCCGAAGAGTGTATGCGGTCGATGTTGTGGCACGGGCGCGACATGGGCATGGGTCTGTTTGATGCGTACTTAGACAGCGACGAATATAAGCAAAGTGCTGATCGGGTCATCAAAGCCTACTTCAAAGGCAACCCGGCCATGATGAGCCTCTACAAGCTGTTCCCCGAAATGTTTTTGGAACAGTGCCGCCAGATGTCGTACTACTCAAATTTGGGGCTGTTCTGGGAAATTATGGCTCCGGTGTTCTTTGAAATGTCGGACTTGTATGATGAAGGCAAAATTGCCAGCGTCCCTGAGGCGATGAACTTTTTGGTTAACGGCATCTTTGCCATCTCCGGTCGGCCCATTTACCATCACGTTTACATTGACGGCGAGTGCTACGAACTGATTCCCAAGTCGAAGGGCTTTATGTGGCTATATGAAGCGGCATTGCCCTATGTGGAAGCCGTGTTTTATCGCACCTCACCGTTCCGGGGCACCAAGTCCTACAACGCTCAGGCTGGGCAAGTTCCGTCTGAACAAAAGGATTTCCACTATGGAGTGCTCTATGCCGACAAGTTTCCCGTCGGCACAGCCGGGATTCCACCGACGCTGCTGGCTCAAGATATGCTGCATTTCTTGCCGCCTTACTTGGTGGACTATTACAAACACCACTGTCGGGGCGAAGACGATATGCTGGTTCAACTGATGGTTAGCTTCCAGCGATCGATGTACTGCGTCACCTCCGCCGTGATTCAGGCATTGCGGACGGCTCTGCTCTACCCGTTAGATGATCCAAATCCCGATCACCTGCTGGC
This sequence comes from Synechococcales cyanobacterium PMM_0085, assembly GCA_949127705.1. Classification (GTDB taxonomy): domain Bacteria; phylum Cyanobacteriota; class Cyanobacteriia; order Elainellales; family Elainellaceae; genus CASBQJ01. The sequence goes on along the minus strand of CASBQJ010000203.1, from coordinate 2,988 downwards.
CAACCGCAAATTCTTTGAGGCGCAGCTAGATCGATTCAAACGCCCCGAAGCGCGTCTGCGGAATATTCAAACGGCAGATTATCGCTAGAAATGAGTCTGTAAAAGCGGTGTGGGATGGTTTGAACCATCCCACACCACAGCCAAAATGGTTCAAATATTCCTTAAATGGGTGACCTGGGATTCGAACCCAGAACCAACGGATTAAGAGTCCGATGCGCTGCCATTGCGCCAGTCACCCGTCCTAGAGCTGCCATCATAGCAAACGGCTGTCGCTGATCTCAAGTCTTTGCTTGTGGGCTAGCTGTGTTTACTCTAGCGGGCATTGAGGCGATACGCGCTCTGCGCAGGCAGGCCAACGCCCTTCCTTCCAGCCTCGCCGCCAAACCAGAATTTTGAGGAATTGGGGGAAGTTGATACACTGGGGATATCGGCAAGCTGGTAATATCACCAAACTATCCCCATACCCAGTTTTTTTAAGATTCATGAGCCTGCTTCCTAAAACCCTAGCGTCTTTTCTTCCCGCGTTGCCATTAGATAGCCTGCTTTCCACGCAAGGCATTATGGTGCTGTTGCTGCTAGCCTATGCCGGGGCAATGTGGATGTTTTTGACCAGTGCCCCCAAGGTCTACACCATCATGGTGTCAGATCTACAGCTAGCGCGGCAATTCTATGAAAGTGTTCTAGATTTGGCAGTGGCCGATGTGCCGCTGCACTACTACTACAACTACGAGCAAACCATCGGCGCGGCTGGGTTCGACCCGCTGTATCTGTCGGGCACAGGGGTAGGCTCACCCACCATGCAGCAATACAATAACCCCGATGGGCTGTGGTATCAGCTCCGCAAAAATACTCAGCTCCATGTGATTGTCGGAGCTAGCCTGGGGCAAAAAAATCGACAGCGCCATGTTTGCTTTGACCATGATTGTTTGGAACAAATGCTGCTCCGGATTCAAACACGCGGCGCGCAGTACAAAATCCGCAGTGACAAGCCACTCAATTTCTTGGTAAAAGACTGGGATGGCCGAGTTTACGAATTGGCGGAAGTAGACAACAAGTAGAGACGCGATGCACCGTGTCTTTCGATTCATCGCTGACTGGGAGATGGTTCTGGCGTTTTGGGCTGAGCCGAAGGCAGCGGCGAGGGGTCGTTGGGGCTGGTTTGTTGCAGATTGAGGTTGAGGTTGTAGCGGCTGGTGCGATCGCCAGCAATAGCAGCTGTGACACCAATCGTCCGAATTGCCGACATTACGGCCTCCGCGCCCAACGGCAACGGGGGCATAGGCAGAGTAGTTTGAGCATTTAACATGCGCTCAATATCCAGGAAAAAGTGGCCGTTGTTCGCAGTTAAATCTGCGGCCGAGACGGCTGCTTGAAACGCTTTGCTAGCTTTTAAGCTTGACGCTGGCGGCGGCAGAATACTAGAGCTGGCATTTTCCCCCAATGCCAAAAATGCCGTCTGGTCGTCTAGCCAGCCGTGGGTGACAGCCAGCGAGCCGTAGGGAGATACCCACTGAACGAGCGGCTGTCCGCCCACCTGGCTAGCGCTGACTTGAAACCGATAGCGATCGCTCATCACACTATCTAGTTTGGCCAGAGACGCTTCGGCAGCGGGGCGATCGCTAGCCTGCACCAAAAAAACAAAAGACAGAGCTTGTTTCGCGTCCATTGTTTTGCCGTCTACTATTTTGCCGTCTAATATTTTGCCATCTACGGCGGGCGATGGCAGCAGTGCCAGCGCAAATTCTCCATCCATCCAGCTGAGTAAATCTGATTCGACGTTGAGTCCTGTAGTGCTGCTTAATCCCTCGCGGAGCATAGTAGGATTTAGCGGATTGCGCGGGTTGACCCCTGCCCCCGGCTGGCTGTAGGCATCCCAAAGCTGGCGAAAATTGCCCCCCGACACCAACAGCAGTGTATCGGCAGGCAGCCGTTCGGGCATGGTTTTGGCGTTATTTTCTACGTTGTATAAAATTTTGCTGTCGGGCGGCAGCCAGTTTGCCCCGCGCAGGTCTAGTCCAGTGGAGGTTAGCGCCACAGTGGCAACCATGCCCTGATTATGTTGTAGCGGCGTGAACCCCAAAATGGGGGAGGGTTGGCTAGCATTAGCCGTGGCGATCGCCTTAACCGCAGGCGCATTCACATACAGCCGCCCCAAGAAATCCTCAGCTGCCGTTTGCCGAAACGCCTGTCGATAACTCGGCACAGCAGCCAGTGCCGCCCCACTTTGCTCGGTATCTACCAAGCGCTGAAGCACGGCTAGACTGCTAGCCGCCACTACAAAATTCTGCCCTAATACGGCAGTCGCGTAGTCGGTCTTGCCCTGCCGCCTCACCTGCCGTAGGGGGACACCTTTGTAGGTTTGAGTTGTAACGGTTTGCCCATTCGTGAGGTTGGGCTTGGTCAATATAGACTGCGCCACTTCAGGATTGGCGATTGGCAAAATCAGGGCAGCAGGCAGCTGTTCAACCGAGTTGATGGATAGCCCATTCGTAGTTGGCGGCACGGGCGAGCTAGCAGCATCACCCTCCTGGGGGAAAAAGGCCAGTGTTACTTCAGACCCCACCCACGGCTGAATATCGCGCTCATAATCGTAGCCATTGGCCGTTAGCAGCCGATCGCGCCACTTGATCAGCAGGCCATCAAGTAGCGATCGCGATTGGAGGGTGCCAAATTGCCGCAGCTGCTGCCACTGAGCAACATCGGTAGAAAGCGAAATGGTTCCTAGCGTAGTTTGCGGTAAAACGGTCGCCCCAGTCGGCAGTTCTGCGACCACTCGTGGAGTCTGTTGCTGCCCTAGCCAAGAGCCAAACGCTGCGCCAATGGCCACAGCTACCGTCGCGCCTACCAATACTGGCAAAACTGCTTTGGATAAGTGCTTCATAGAGGGTGCTGTTCCAGAGTCCGCTGTAGGGTCAGGCGATCGCAACCTGCGATTACCCAGCCCGGTTCCATCTCATTTCATCTAAATAGATGCCGTTGATTAGCCGG
>CASBQJ010000202.1 GCA_949127705.1 Synechococcales cyanobacterium PMM_0085 | reverse complement strand
TCGCTAAACACCATACCAGCGTTGATCATGGGGGTGAAATCGGCCGGGACGACCGACCAGCAGTAGCATTCCATGTCAATGAATTTGAGCAGATCAGGATCGGCAATGTAGCGACGGGCCATGTCGCCAACATTTTGCGGCAGGTATTTGACCAATCCCAAACAGGCAAACGGATGCTGAAAGAATACCCGTGTCAAGTAGCGCGGCTCTTCTAATGACAGCAAGTCCATGGCGTTGAGGCAGTTAAACACCGCCCAACATTCGTCGTAGAACTGGCGGATACCCTTGGCTTCGTGAGGAAATTTGGCAATCAGCTCTTGCAAAAACTGCTCATAGTTTTTGTGGACGCGCAGGTCTAAATTTCCGGGCAGATGGTAGTGAATTTGCACCGGGTCGGGGATGGTTTCAATCGTCATGTTGACGGCTTGCAGCGCCCGCGTTAGCAGGTTGGTCGTGCCCTGGCTACCAAAGCCAAAAATCATTGAGGCTCCCACATCAAAACGATAGCCGTCGCGCTCAAAGTAGCCCGCACTGCCGCCAGGAATTAGATAGCGCTCTAGCACCAAAACGCTGGCTCCTTTGGCGGCTAGCTGGGTGGCTGTGACCAGGCCGCCAATGCCCGAACCAATCACGATCGCGTCAAATTCCTCGGGTGCGGCATCGGGTTCGACAGCAGAGGGGCGTTGGCTTGCCTGCGCAGAGCGCGGATCGCTTAGTTTTGGCAGGGCGGGCTGAGACAAATTGGCATCGGTAAGCATACGAGTCTAAACGCTGAAATATCCCAATTACCAGTGTATCGAACTTACTAGCCGATTCTGTCTTGGGGCTAATCAGACCATTAGCCAACCTTTATTCCATCAAAATTTTTAGCATCTTGAGTAAGGATTGATTCTGCGCCTCGGTGCCAATAGTAATGCGGAGTTTGTCGTCTAAGCCCGGTTGATCGAAGTAGCGCACTAAGATGCCCAGTTTTTTTAAGCCCAGGTAGAGTTTTTCAGCATACATCTGGTCACTATTGGTGGGCGGCACTTGCACCAACAGGAAGTTGGTTTGAGACTCCCACACGCGGAATCCCAGATTTTGTAGCGCTAGCCGCATTTCGCTGCGAGAGAGTTTTACTAGCTGGACGTAGTGGTTTTTGTGATCCTGATCACGCATGGCAGCAGCACCAACCAAGCAGGAGACGATATCAACGTTGTAGCTGTCTTTGACCTTAAATAGCCCTGCTAGCAGCGACGGCTGGGCAATGCCAAAGCCTAATCGCAACCCGGCTAACGAATAGCCCTTAGACAGGGTGCGGATCACAATCACATTGGCAAATTCATTCGCCAGCGGCAGCGCTGTTTCGTTAGCAAAATCGACATAGGCTTCATCAATCACCAGCACCCCAGATACCTGACGAGCCAGTTCTCGCAGGTCGGCGATGGGCACCACATGGCCAGAGGGGCTGTTGGGTGAGGCAATGAAGGTGATGGCCGCTTTGGCGGCAACCAGTTCGGCGATGGGTAAGCGCAAGTCTTCCCCATAGGGAACTTCGACAATGTTAGCCGGCTGCATTTCCGTTAGCGTGCGGTACAGCACATAGGTCGGCGTTGGGTAGGCCACGGTGCGATCGGCTTCAGCGCAGGCGCGGACTACAAGATTGAGGATGTCGTCGCTCCCGTTTCCAGCAATCACCCAGCTCACCGGAATATCTAGCACGTCACTGACCGCTCGCCGGAACTCGTTGGCATAGGGATCGGGATAGCGCCGTAACCATTCTCCATCAATGCTGTAGAGCATGGCGATCGCCGCCTGGGAAGGAGGATACGGATTTTCATTGGTGTTGAGCTTCGTGATGCCACTGCTGGGTTTGGGCTGTTCACCGGGAACATAGCCCTCCATGTCATCAATATTTGGACGAAAGAAGGGATTCATAGCGGTAGGAGTGTCTGCTCAGCAAGGTTAATCAGCCAGATTAATTATTGTATAGCAACCGCTAGAGCGTTTAAGCCCAGGATTCTCATACCAATTTCAGGGCAAAAAACGTTTCATGGATTTTGTGATGCACGTCGTTAAAGGCATCCTCTAGCTGATCTAGAAATTCATGTAAGCCTAGGCTGGTAATTTCTTCAATGGTGGTGTAATCCAGCTCCGAACGCAGTTTGCCGAGGGCACGCTCTACCGGATTGTGCCAAACACCAGGGGTGCCGCCGGTGATGTGGTGGAGCGATCGCTCGGCGTGCAGTAGACAAAACTGAATGGAGCGAGGAAACTCCCGATCTAACACCAAAAACCGCACCACATCTTGGGGTGTAATCCGGTGCTGGCACTTGCGATACATCTCATAGCCGCTGGTAGACTTGAGCAGCGAAATCCACTGCAATTCATCCAGTGGGGTGCCCACATCTTTGACCGACGGCAGCAAGATAAAATATTTCACATCCAAAATCCGAGCTGTTTTATCCGCCCGTTCTACCATGCGCCCCAACTGGCCAAAGTGCCAGCCCTCATTGTGGGTCATCGTGCCATCCATCACCCCAGCAAATAGATGGCTTTCCATTTTCACCTCTGAAAAGAAGTTGGAAATATCCGTCATCGGCGAGGTTCTAGACGCATCTCTCACCAAAAAATAAAACGCATTCACCCGCTCCCACATTTCCGACGAGATAATTTCTCGCACCGATCGCGCATTTTCGCGGGCAGATTGCAGGCACGACAGGATCGAATTGGGATAGCTGCGCTCAAAGGTCAAAAACTGGATCACGTTGTCGGCAGTTGCTTCCCCATATCGCTCTTGAAACAGCTCTAAATCTCCAGTCGTGCGAACCAGCGGTTCCCACTGCTGCGTGGTACCCAGCGGTGAATCCATTAACAAATTCAAATTAACATCCACAAACCGGGCAACATTTTCTGCCCGTTCAACATAACGGTTGAGCCAGTAAATTGAATCGGCAACGCGACTAAGCATGGCAGCAGGGATGAAGGATCAATTAAAACCAGGGGTCAGGAGTAAGGGGCGGCATTGCCGCCCCTTACTCCTGACTCTTTTCTGCGGCCAGTACCCATGTGTCTTTACCGCCGCCGCCTTGGGAGGAGTTGACGACCAGGGAGCCACGCCGGAGGGCGACGCGGGTGAAACCGCCCGGACTGACGTAGATGTCTTTGCCGTAGAGGATGTAGGGTCGCAGATCAACGTGGCAGCCTTCGAGGCGATCGCCAATCAACGTCGGCACCCGAGACAAAATCAGGGTAGGTTGGGCGATGTAGTTGCGGGGCGCGGCACAAATCCGGGCAGCAAAGTCTTCGCGTTCTGTCCGGGTGGCATGGGGCCCCACTAACATGCCATAGCCGCCGGATTCGTTGGCGGCCTTGACCACCAGTTTGTCTAAGTTTTCTAGCACATATGCCTGATCGGTTGGCTCCCAGCACAGGTAGGTAGGCACATTGGGGATCAGCTGTTCTTCGCCCAGATAGTATTTCACCATTTGGGGCACGTAGGCGTAAATTACTTTGTCGTCGGCTACGCCCGTACCGGGAGCATTGGCCAGAGCCACGCGCCCTCTGCGGTAGACGTCCATTAGACCAGGAACGCCCAGCATGGAGTCGGCACGGAAGGCGGTGGGATCGAGGAATTCGTCATCAAGGCGACGATAGACCACATCAACCCGTTTTAGACCTTTGGTCGTTTTCATTTGCAAATAGCCATCAGCCACTACCAAATCGCGGCCTTCGACCAACTCCACCCCCATTTGCTGGGCTAGGAAAGAGTGCTCAAAGTAGGCAGAGTTGTACTGTCCGGGGGTCATCACCACCACCGTGGGATCGGGCAGGCTGGGGGGTGCCAGGTTGAGCAAGGTTTCTAACAGTTGCCCTGGGTAGTCGTCTACGGGCAGGATCGGCATGCGGTTGAATACAATTGGCAAGGTGGTTTTCATCACCCGCCGATTTTCGAGCACGTAGGAGACCCCTGACGGGCAGCGCAAGTTGTCTTCTAAGACATACCATTGACCATCGCGATCGCGGACTAGATC
>CASBQJ010000201.1 GCA_949127705.1 Synechococcales cyanobacterium PMM_0085 | reverse complement strand
CTAAATAACTGAGGGGTGCAGACAATTCAATGACTGCTTCGGGAGCAGGGCTTTTGCCAAAATCGACCGATTCAATTTTTCCGACTGCAAGCCCTGGTGGAAACAGCTGACTAAACGATGAGGTAGAAACAACATCTCCAGGCCGCACATCGGGAACCTTATCAAAAAATTCCATGATGGCCCGATTGCCCGACTGCCCTCGCAAATAGCCCATATGGCGAGAGCGGCTGATGGTCACCCCCACTTGGCTGGTTGGGTCACTGACAAGTAAAACTCGGCTGGTGTTTGGAGTCACCTGGACTACCCGACCCACAACGCCTCCCGTTCCCGATACTACAGCCCCTACCTTAATTCCCTGTTGGCTACCTCGCCCTAGGGTAACCTGCTGCCACCAATGGTCGGCGCTACGGCCAACGATGGGTGCCACAATGGCGGTTGCGGGTTGAACAGCTTTGTAATCTAAAAGTTTTTGGAGCTGATGATTTTGACTTTCTAGCTCAGTTAGCCGCTCCTGTAATTCTTGAACCTGAGCGTTGGCTAAAATCTCTGCTTGAGGGGGGCCAGCAGCTTGAAAAGGAAGGGTTAGTCGCTGATACAGCTCAAGGACAACCGCGCTCTGCGTTTGCCTCAATAACCATGCTGTACTGAGGGCTAGGCAAGCTAACCCCAGTTTAAGCGCATGTCGATCCCACCAGCGACGGAATATATACATTCAACCCACTATTTTCTACACTAAGGTTCCTAAGCTGAGTTGGTAATCGCCTCAATGATCCCTTCTACCCCCTCCAGCTACATGCTGCGCGAGTGACCGCTAAACACCCGCTCCAACTGTTTGAAGTTTTCTAGCACTCGACCTGTTCCCAACACCACACAGCTAAGAGGGTCGGCGGCAACGTGAACCACAATGCCAGTTTCGTGACTGATCAGAGTATCTAATCCCTTGAGCAAGGCACCCCCACCTGCGAGCATAATACCTCGATCGATAATGTCGGCTGCCAGCTCGGGAGGCGTGCGCTCTAAGGTGCGCTTAACGGCTTCGATAATAACAGAAAGTGGCTCTGCCATGGCTTCACGAATTTCGGGCGCTTTCACAGAGACCGTGCGCGGTAAACCGGAAAGCAGGTGCAAGCCCCGCACGTCCATGGCAATTTCATCGTGGTTGTCAATCGGATAGGCCGACCCAACTACGATTTTAATTTCTTCGGAGGTGCGCTCCCCAATGACTAGGTTGTGTACCTTCTTCATGTATTGGGTAATGGCTTCGCTTAGCTCATCGCCAGCTACCCGGACAGATTCGCTGAGCACGGTGCCTTGTAAGCTCAGTACGGCTACTTCTGTGGTGCCACCGCCAATATCGATGATCATGTTTCCGGTGGGTTCGGCCACGGGTAAGCCTGCCCCGATCGCCGCTGCCACGGGTTCATCAATCAAGTACACATCGCGAGCACCCGCCTGCGTGGCCGCTTCCATCACAGCTCGCCGCTCTACTCCTGTGACGCCACTGGGGATGCCAATCACAATCCGAGGCGAGACCAGCTGCCGTCCTTCATGGACACGACGGATAAAGTGCTTCAGCATCAATTCGGCGGTGTCGAAGTCGGCAATTACCCCATCGCGCAGCGGACGAAGGGCTACCACGTTTCCGGGTGTTCGCCCCAACATTTTCTTAGCTTCTTCCCCGACTGCTAGTGGAACCTTTAGAGTTTGGTCAATTGCAACGACTGAGGGTTCCTGGAGGACAATTCCTCGACCAGAAACATACACAAGGGTATTGGCGGTACCTAGATCGATACCCATGTCCCGAGATAGCGAAAAACGTTTAAACAGTCCCACTAGCTTACTCAGCTCCCAAAACTAAAAATCTGGCTCTTGGCATAAATTGACATTGAAGCGATCGCATTCACAAAAATAAGGCTAGCCGATGTGGATTTTATTACGGTTTTTATCAACCGTCTAGTCAAATTTGTGTGGTTTGGGCAAACCCAACCTAGATTTCCCTGACTATTTACTTGGCAAGATTTACTTGGGCAAGGTTGCAGGCTTGATATGAGAGCAATGGTAAGGGTTGACCTGAGAGATTGCCCGAGGAATGAATAAATGCACTGGAGGTGAAGAAAATAAGCTGGCTAGGTTGGAAATACGATCGTTTATGCCTAACGCAATTATTCTAAAGAATTGATAGCACATTCTAAAACAGTACCACTCAAAATTGATCAAACTTTAAAAGTGATAGGTACTTATACTGCAGATTGTTTTATGGTGAGGGCTGCGATCGCCCTACCGCAGGGGTTTGATGGGTCAGATATCGATTTAGATAAACTTTAAGTTGAATTTTGGGTTAAAAATGTGAGCCAGGGTGATGTGTTGTAAGAACCGATAGGCAACAGACGCATCGAGACCCCAGAAGTTCCAGTCTTACAATACCTTATTCAAATTCATACAGATGTTTTTCAGTATTACTGCTTCTTAGGTACTTTTTCAGGCTTGTCTTTTCAGGCTTAATCTCAGATGAGAACGGCTGACTCCCCTTAGAATGGCTGCATAATGGTGAGGCTAGCGGAGTAGCAAAGCTTCAGAGGGGTTTGAGCCACGATAGCTAGGATCACGATAGACAGGGTCACGATAGCCAGGACAGTGTTGAAGAGGAATTACACCTGATATGCATCGGTTGCTACTTAAATTTTCTTCATTCAAATTATTTATACTAAAGTTGCTCTCCAACCTGCACTGGGGTTGGCGTCGTCAGGGTCTGACGCAGGGAGTGACGCAGGCTCTGACCCAGGGTGTGACGCAGACTCTGACCCAGGGTGTGAGAGGGCGATCGCTGCTCTTGCCCCTAATGCTACTGTGCTGGAGCCTGACGCTGGGTTGGGGCCTAGCCCGCGCCACAACGCCACCCTTGCCAGCGGCCTCTGCGGCTACCGCCATTGCTGCGGCTGCGCCCGCCATTGGTACGGTCGATGCCGTGCCCCAGCAGTTTCAGCTAGGGCAGCAGGTCTACCTCCAAAACTGTGCCACCTGCCACTTGGCTCCACCGCCAGCGATCCTACCGACTCAAAGTTGGGCGTATATTGTGCAAAACGCTCAACACTACGGCGTGCAAATTACCCCACTGCAAGATCCAGCTCGGCTAATTCTGTGGAACTATTTGCGCAACTATTCCCGCCCTGCCCTTCAAGGCGAAACGCTGCCCACGCGGTTTGAAGCATCTCGCTCCTTTAAAGCTCTGCACCCCCGTGTAGACTTACCTAGCCCCGCCTCGTTTGGCAGTTGTCTGACCTGTCATCCTGCGGCGCTAGAGTTCAACTTTCGCCGCCTGACTCCCGCCTGGGACAATGCTCCTTAGGGCGAACTTGAGACGCTGTTTAGCCTCGCTCAAAAACTAGATTCCTCGACGTTCTGGGCACGGAAAATCAAATTCTAAAACAGCACACTACCCCCCAACCCCTCATCCCCCGTCGGCTACAATTAAGCTACATCGCTTCAAATCCTTTGTTCACAAATAGCGCATTCTCGCCATGTTGAAGACTCTGCTGGGTGACCCCAACGCACGCAAACTCAAGAAATATCAGCCCGATGTGGCAGAAATTAGGCTGTTAGAATCCGATATGCAAGTGTTGTCTGACGACGATCTGCGCGGCAAGACAGGCGAGTTTAAGCAGCGGATAGAGAAAGGTGAAACCCTAGACGACTTGCTAACCGAAGCATTTGCCGTGATGCGAGAAGCTGGGAAACGGGTGCTCGGTTTGCGCCACTTTGATGTGCAAATGCTAGGCGGAATGGTATTGCACAACGGCCAAATTGCTGAAATGAAGACGGGTGAAGGCAAAACCTTGGTTGCCACTCTACCCGCTTACTTGAACGCTATTTCTGGTAAGGGCGTGCATGTCATTACCGTCAACGACTACCTGGCTCGACGAGATGCGGAATGGATGGGGCAAGTTCATCGGTTCTTGGGGCTTAGTGTTGGGCTAATTCAGTCGGGGATGAACCCCACTGAGCGCCAAAAAAATTATGCCTGCGACATTACCTACGGCACCAACAGCGAACTGGGATTTGACTATCTGCGCGACAACATGGCCACGTCCATGCAAGAAGTCGTGCAGCGCCCGTTTAACTATTGCATCATTGATGAAGTAGATTCGGTGCTGGTCGATGAAGCCCGCACACCGCTAATCATTTCTGGTCAGGTGGAGCGCCCCAGTGAAAAATACACGCGGGCGGCAGAAGTGGCGGCTCAGCTCCAGCGCAAGGCCAACGAAGACGACCCGAATGGGCATTACGAAGTCGAAGAGAAGCAGCGCAATGTGCTGTTGGCCGACGAAGGGTATGTTACCGCTGAGCAGGTGCTGAATGTAAGCGATCTGTTCGATCCAAAGGATCCATGGGCGCACTATATTTTCAACGCCATCAAGGCCAAAGAACTGTTCATCAAAAATGTGAACTACATTGTTCGCGATGACGAAATTGTGATTGTGGACGAGTTCACCGGACGAGTGATGCCCGGTCGGCGCTGGAGCGATGGTCTGCACCAGGCGATTGAAGCTAAAGAGCGGGTGGAGATTCAGCCCGAAACCCAAACCCTGGCCACCATCACCTACCAAAACTTCTTCTTGCTCTATCCCAAACTAGCGGGCATGACAGGCACCGCCAAAACAGAAGAAGCAGAATTTGGAAAAATCTACAATCTAGAAGTCACCATCATTCCGACCAATCGCACAACCGGGCGACACGATCTGTCGGATGTGGTTTACAAAACTGAGATTGCGAAGTGGAAAGCTGTTGCCCAAGAATGTTCTGAGATGCACGAAGTCGGGCGTCCGGTGCTGGTAGGTACGACTAGCGTTGAGAAGTCGGAAGTGTTGTCCCGCCTGTTAAGTGAGCTAAAAGTATCCCATAATCTGCTCAATGCCAAGCCAGAAAATGTGGAACGCGAGTCAGAAATTATTGCCCAAGCAGGCCGTAAAGGCACCGTCACCATTTCCACTAACATGGCCGGACGCGGTACGGACATTATTCTGGGTGGCAACTCCGAATATATGGCGCGATTGAAAGTCCGCGAATATTTTATGCCCCGGATTGTGCAGCCTGAGGATGAGGCTAGCTTTGGGGCAAACCGGGTGATGCCGGGTGGGCGCAGTGGCGGTCAGGGGTTTGCCGGCGGTAAGCAAAAAACCTGGAAAGTTTCGGCTGACTTATTTCCGATTAAGATTTCAGCCGAAGCTGAGCGTTTATTGAAAGACGCCGTAGATTTGGCGGTGAAACAGTATGGAGAGCGCTCCTTGTCTGAACTGGAAGCCGAAGATCGGCTGGCCACTGCGTCAGAAAAAGCTCCGAGTGATGATCCGGCGATTCTGAAGCTGCGGGACGCTTACAATTTGATTCGGCATGAGTATGAAGTGTATACCAGCACTGAGCACGATGAGGTGGTTAAACTGGGCGGGCTACATGTGACTGGCACCGAGCGCCATGAGTCGCGACGGATTGACAACCAGCTGAGAGGCCGTGCCGGACGCCAAGGTGACCCTGGCTCTACCCGCTTTTTCCTCAGCCTGGAAGACAACTTGCTGCGGATTTTTGGCGGCGATCGCGTGGCCAGCCTGATGAACGTGTTCCGGGTCGAAGAAGATATGCCGATTGAGTCGGGCATGTTGACGCGATCGCTAGAAGGCGCGCAAAAGAAAGTTGAAACCTACTACTACGACATCCGCAAACAGGTGTTTGAGTACGACGAAGTGATGAATAATCAGCGTCGTGCCATCTATGCCGAACGGCGACGGGTGCTAGAGGGGCAAGACCTGAAAGAGCAGGTGATTAAGTATGCCGAACTAACGATGGATGACATCGTCGGAGCTTACATCAATCCAGACCTGCCACCCGAAGAATGGGAACTGGAAAAGATGGTCAACAAGGTCAAAGAATTTGTTTACCTGCTCGCCGACTTAGAACCCAGCCAGCTCGAAGAACTGTCAGTGGGTGAAATTAAAACCTTCCTGCACGAGCATGTGCGGATTGCCTACGACATGAAAGAATCCCAGGTAGACGGCGTCTCAGCGGGTCTGATGCGTCAGGCCGAACGGTTCTTTATTTTGCAGCAGATTGATACGCTGTGGCGTGAACACCTGCAACAAATGGAAGCGCTGCGCGAGGCGATCGGGCTGCGCGGTTATGGTCAAAAAGATCCGCTGATTGAATATAAGAGCGAGGGCTACGAACTCTTCCTCGCCATGATGACCGACATCCGCCGCAACGTGGTTTACTCGCTGTTCCAATTCCAGCCGCAGCCACAACCCGTAGTGCAACCCTCTGAGCTGGTTTAACGGGTATTAGGTTCACAGAGGTGTTCCCACTTTTGTAGCCCTCACCCTTTTCATATATGCCGAAGGCTTTAAGCCTTCTCCCAGCAGGGGCGAGGGACTTTGGCTCCGTCTCCCCTTACCCATCTTCGGGCGTTAGACATTCTGCAACTCAATCGCGATTTGTTAGAGTCTACCACCCAAATTTTGATGGAGATAGAGGTGTTAGACGGCGATTAATTGCAGGCGATTTTAGTGCAAGTCCCGGCTGGGTTGCATGGCTGGCTGGCCAAAGGCTAGTGTCGTTAATTACCGAATATCCGGAGGGCGGGTTATTGTAGGGG
>CASBQJ010000200.1 GCA_949127705.1 Synechococcales cyanobacterium PMM_0085 | reverse complement strand
GGTTGAGGAAGCTGCTCATCGCCCCCGCTGTCGTCGAAGTCAGTACCGTTTTGAAGCCGGCACTGACATAGCGGCCATACCGCTGCTGCCATTGCCAGCGCGATCGCAGCTCCATATTCTGCGCTTTCACGGTCTGAATCCCGCTGACCACTTCCACCAGGTAAGACTGGGTTTCGGCATTGCGTTCTGCCTTGACCCGCAGCTGATTTCGGATAATGGGCGAAAACACCACGGCCAGACCCATAAACAGCGGAATGGTGGCCAGCGATACCAGGGTCAACAGCCAGCTGTAGATCAACATCACGACGATGTAGATCACCGAGAAAATAGCGTCGAGCACCACCGTTAGCGCCGTCCCGGTCATAAAGCTGCGAATATTTTCTAGCTCGTTGATCCGGGTTGACAGTTCCCCCACCGGGCGCTTCTCAAAGTAGCGCAGCGGTAATCGTAGCAGGTGGTCGATAATTTCGGAACCCAGCGCCATGTCGATGCGGTTAGTAGTATCGACAAACAGATACGTTCGCAGCGCCGTCAACAGCGCCTCAAACACCGCCAAAATCAGCAGCAACACCCCCAATACTTGCAGGGTATCGGCACTGTTTTGAACAATCACCTTATCGATGATCACCTGGATCATCAACGGGTTGGCGAGGGCAAACAGCTGGACAAAAAACGACGCGATAAATACCAGAATCAATACATTCTGATATTTTTTGATCGACGGCAAAAACCACTCCAGGTTGAATCGCTTCTGGGGCGTTTGTTTGGTGGCACGGAGCAGCAGCACTTCACCCTGCTCGCCCCAGGTTTCGGCAAACTCAGACGGTTTGCGCCGCACAATGCCGACATCCGGCACCGCAATGACCATCTCGCGCTCGCTCACGCTGTAAATCAATGCAGAGCCATCTTGCCATTTGACCAGCGCGGGGGCTTCGAGCCGTCCCACCGACTGCGCCGGAACCATCACCAGCTGGGCGCTCAAACCCATAAATTCGGCAACGGCACCACACAAGTCGAGCGATAAGCCGCCTGTGCGATCCATTTGGTTAACCAAAATCCGCTGCACCACGTCTCGCCGAAACGGGATATTCAAATGCTGACACAGCATTTGGAAGCAGGCCATGGTGCCCTCTAGCTGCCCTCGCCCTTTAACGAAGGGGTATTGCTGCCCCTTCCCCACGTTGACGTTGACAACTGGCTCCAGTTCGGGCGGGCGATCGGGGGCGTAGGGAATATCGCTTTCTGGCTCTGCCCAGACATCATCAGCCACGGGAACAGTAGCGACACGCGCAGCGGGCTTGGTCAGCAATGACTGCGGAAAGCCGACTAATCGAGCGGGGCGATCGCCTGTCACATCTAGCTCTGCCCCATTTTGCACATTCAGCCGACTGCCCACCGGGTAGCTGCTAATTTCGCCACCGCTGACCAGCCACAAAAATCCTTTTTCTAGCTGGCTAGCAGGCGTTCTGCCGGGTGGCACGTTGCAAATCACGGCACTGGGTTTGGCCTCCAGAGTCAGATCTTTTAGATCAACGGTGCCATCGGCTCGCCGCTCTAGCTCGGCTCCCAATAGGTCAAAAGCCTCAATCGCTGTACATTCGCCTTGAAATGCTTGGGTGAGGGCAGGTTCTTGGGCGAGCAGCGCCAGAAAATCTGAGGCTGAAAGCGTCAGACAAATGGATTCTAGCGACGCCGTCGTCGTCTCACAGGAAACGCCTCGCAGCAGGCTAATCGCGCCCATGACCGCACCCGGCTCTAGCCGTTCTAGCGTGACGGGACGCTTGGTGCGGGGATCATAGGCCAGCGATCGCGCCTGACCTTCATAGAGAATAGACACCTGAGCAGGCATGGTGTCGCGCACCACAATGACCTGCCCCATCCGATAACGCAGCAGTTTTACCCCATCTGTCAGCTTTGACAGCGCCAACGGCGAAAGGCGGTTAAAGGGTGGCACTGAGGCCAGAAATGATTGAATCGTGGCTTTATCAATTGTCATGGCTCAGAAGAGGGGGCAATGGGGGCAGGGCTGGCAGCAGACGTGGCTGCACTGGTGATGGAGGGAATGGTGATAGCGGGAATGGTGATAGTGGAAGCAGAAGAGTCTGGTAATGAGTCGGGTAATGCGTTGATTGGGGCAGGGGAGGCGATCGCTGGCTGCAAGCCCGGTGAAGCAGTCATGGTGTGATCCAGGTTTTCCTGGAGCCAGACATTGAAAAATTCCGTCAACAGCCGACGGCGCATGGCATCATCCATCTGCGCGGGCACAAATTTTTCTAGCCGCACAATCACAATCCATTCGCCAATCCGGGTCGGCGGCCACAGTTGACCGGGTTGGCTCACCGTCAGCATCTGAGCCAAGTTGGGGTGGGGCACACTTAATTCTACAGGCCCAATTAGTCCGTCGGTTTGAGCCTCAGGCCCTTTGGAATATTCCCTTGCCAGTTCGGCAAAACTTTGTTCGCCTTCCAACACCCGAAAATAAATTTCTTGAGCGATCCCAATATCTTGGGTGCGAATCAGGGAGTAAATTACCTTGTCGAGCTTACTTTTGCGGCTGAGGAAGTAAGACTCTAGCTTGTTGCCCCAGGTTTCGGCCTTAAATTTTTCAACTTTGAGGCTGCGGGTCATTAGCGCTTGCAATTGCTCTGGCGTCATCCCATGGCGACTGATCCAGGCATGCAGGGTCTCCTCGGAGGTAATTTGATTTTGGGCAAAAAATTGTTCCTGAGCCTGCTTGGCTTCGTCGTCGGTGCAGGTGATGGGGGCGATCGCCTGATCAATCAAAATCTCCTGCAATAGCTGGGGCAACATCTGATAGCCCGCCAGCAAATGCAGCAGATCATCGGTTGCGATCGCCCGATCCCCGACTTGCAAAACAACACTCATGTAAACACGTCCATGTGAGTATTCAACTGAACCTGATGGTTGAAATAGGCTATAAAGTGGCTCTTACAATTGCTGAGTTACAAACGGCAAGTAAGCTACAGGCCAAGCGCCACCGAACCCATGCTCAAAACGAAGTAGTGAGCTGATCATATAGATAAAGAGATAAAGAGATAAAGTCTTAATGAAGTCTCGATAAAGATTTCATTAGCTTGGTAATGTCTACACAGACAACAGGGCCTAATCCGAATAACTCTATTCCCTTTCATTGAAATTTTAAGGCAAAGAGCTAAATTATACTGCTTGAAAAAGTCAGGAATTAAGCCAGTCAGCTTTTACAAATATTTACAATTTGCCATCAGCCACGTAGCACCGTCAACAGTCTGCCGCTCCCTTCTTAAAATCAGTAGC
>CASBQJ010000199.1 GCA_949127705.1 Synechococcales cyanobacterium PMM_0085 | reverse complement strand
GGTCACTGCCGAGGCCCGCTATCTGGCCAAGTACCTCTCTGCGGCCACCCAAGTGCAGGCGCTTAACCACGAAGAGCTAGACCTGGAAAGTGCCCTAGAAGAAGCAATGCGGGTGGGATGCCTAAATGCCACCGCTGATTTGGTCAACCAGGCCGCCCAGCTAGAGCAGGCGATCGCCAAACTCTATACCACCTGGAGGCGGGTGACGGGGCTATGCGATCGCGTCTACGTCGATAGCGGCAGCAGTACCCCAAATTTGCGATCGCTACTGGCCTATATGTCGCCGCTGTCTGGCGAAACGCTTGAACTGCAACTGGGTGATCCTGCCAGCGGCACCTCCCGCTTAATTAAGCTTCAGGTGATTCCCGAAGTAGAAGGCTGAGAAGTAGAAGGTTGAACACTAGCGCCTAATTCTTGATCCCCGTCGCGGCAATTCCTCGAATAAACTGACGCTGCCACAGCAAAAATAGCAGCACAATCGGCAGAGTGGCAATTACCACAGCGGCCATCATCAGCGACCAGCTATTGGTAAATTGCTCCTGAAACTCTGCCAGGGCTAGCTGCACGGTGCGCAGCTCGGGTCGAGTCGTAAACACCAGCGGTTTGAATAAGTCATTCCATTCCCCAATAAAGGAAAACAAAAATAGGGTCACTAGTGCCGGACGCGCCAGTGGCAGAATGACGCGCCAGAGTACCTGCCATCGCGTTGCCCCATCTAGCGTGGCCGCTTCTTCTAGCTCCACCGGAATCGTCTGAAAGAACTGGCGCAGCAGAAAAATGCCGAACCCGTTCACCGCCGTGGGCAAAATCAGCGCCCCGTAAGTGTTAATCAGATGCCCCGCCTTCAATACCAAAAAAATTGGAATCACTAACAGCTGGAACGGAATCACCAGCGTTACCAGTACCAGCAGTAAAATGGCCTGCCGCCCTTTGAACCGCAGCCGCGCCAGAGCGTACCCTGCCAGCGCTGACGTCACCAATTGCAGAAACGTGACCGCTAGGGCAACCAGCGTAGAATTGAGAAACGCTAACAAAAAGTTGCCCCGAGTCCATGCCGCTTGGTAGTTGGCCCAAGTCCACTGCTGGGGCAAGTTATCGCCCACTCCGGCCTCGGATGGTAAAAAGGAGGTGACCACAACTACGGCCAGGGGCAGTAGGACAATGCCCGCCCCAATCACTAGCAGCACAGAATTGAGCCAGCCCAATCGCCGCTCTAGTGGCGTGAGGGCGATCGCAGTTCGTTCAGCCGCCAAATTGGCAGCAAACCGTTCAGATTGAGCCCTGGCAGGAGACATGGTGTGAACCAAACGTAGATCAAACAGTTATCCAATCAAACAGTTATCCAAATACTACAGAAAAACAATCATGCCTGCCTAGCGATAGAGCGAGGAAAGCACCTTGTCGCTGATAATTGATTTGATCTATTAAGCTTTTCAGCCGCAAAGGCAACAGACACAAGCTAAAACGGTATGCTGCATCATGGAAACCCACAAGTCGCACCGAGCCTCAATCAGAGCCTCAATCAGGCGCACCCTCACTCTAGACAATTTGCAAAGGAGAGTATGATGTTCTTCCCCCGTTGGCGTAATGCCCTAGCTGCCCTATTGCTATCTACCCTACTATTTGCGACAGCTTGTAGCAAGGCCGACACGTCGCCCTACGCCCAAGTCCAACAAGAGACGACCCAAAAGGGTGCTCCTGCGGCTGTTGCTAAAAATGCAGAACAAGGCAGTAGCTTCAACAAATTTTTCCCCTCCTCAGGTCAGGGCTACCAGGTCGTATTTGTTCAAGAAAAGAAAGGGTTTGCTGAAGCCAAGCTGAAGCAAGATGGCAAAGACGTCGGCATGCTGTCTATTTCTGATACGACTAGCTTGCCTAGCGCTGCCCAAAAATACCAGGCCAGCAGCGAAAAACTGTCGGGATATCCCGTGCTAGAAATTGGCAACACCCAAACTGGGGTGTTGGTTTCAGGTCGGTACCAGGTCAAAGCTCTGACCCGCGATCCCTCCTTCACCAAAGAAAATCGTCGGGCATGGCTACAAAAATTTGATTTGATCGGGTTGTCAAAGTTGAAATAACCAGTATTTGGAATAACCAGTATTTGGTGGTCGGCTCGCTCTGAGTTTCGACCGGGGTGAAGGCAATGCTAAAGACGTGATTTAGAGAGTTTTGATTATGAGCAAACCGATTTACGAACTCGTGGACGACCTACCCACCGGGGGTGTGACGGTGATGGCGCTGAAGTCGCTTGATTTTGTCATTCCGGGGCAGTGGCAGAACTTAACGGGCTTCAACAAGACCGTCCAAACGGTGACGGGCGAAACTGATCCCGCCATGATTCAACAAATTGGCGAACGGGCTGTGGCCTTATTCAACGACAAGTCACAGGGCTATCAACGGGCACATTGGCTCTATCAAACGGTAGACAGCGCCTCGGGTGCTCTGGGTGCGGCTGCCATGGCCAACAAAATTGGGCAAGACATTTCGTTTCTAGGATTTTTAGACCGGCTGACGCCCAAGCCCGAAAAGGCTCAAAGCATTGACCTAACAGTCAAGCTGGTGACAGAACTAGTCGCATTTTGCCAAATCAATGGCATCCCTGGCGATAGCATTGGCGATTTTTTGGGAGCCTTGGGTGATTATAGCGGTGAGTCCTTAATGCGGATGGCGGCATTGGTTTGCTTCGATGGTTTGGTGCCGCTAGGTCCCGAATTTATCCAAAAGGGAACGGCAACCATCCAGGGTTTGACCCCCAAGGAATTGGAGCAAAACCAAACATTTAAGGGAGTCAGCGATTTGATCCCAGGCAATAATTCTGAAGGCAAGCTGAACTTTATTGGCGAAAGTTTTGATTCGGTCAAGGGCTGGATGAGTGGTTTTGTCTCATCTAACAGCCTGACTCAAGACAAAGTAGTCGATAATCTAACCAAGTTTGTCGATGTTACCAAAGACAAGCTAGATTATCTGGGCGCTTTTCTAGATATTGCAGTCAAGTACTACTCGCATACAGGTACCCAGACCTTGGCGCGTCGGTTGATTGAGCGGGCTGTAGCAGAACTTTAGGGACTTCCAAAAAATAAACAGTTCCTAGTTGAGGCGGTAGAGTGACGGCGCATAAAGCGATCGGCTTGAGGACAGGGCAGTGCCATGTCCCTACCGGGGGGCGATCGGCTTGAGGACAGGGCAGTGCCATGTCCCTACCGGGAGGCGATCGGCTTGAGGACATGGCAGTGCCATGTCCCTACGGGGGGCGATCGCAACATCCGACGGCCTGCAACCGTAGGGACATGGCACTGCCATGTCCGCCGCATTGCACGCGATCTTTCCAGTCGGTGGACGCAAATGCTTTGCTCCTACATGGTTTGGACAGATCACCCGTCGTTGAAGGTTTCTGATGGGCGATCGCTCTCCTTGAATCCTTGGCCTTGCTCAGCTCAAACG
>CASBQJ010000198.1 GCA_949127705.1 Synechococcales cyanobacterium PMM_0085 | reverse complement strand
GCCATCGCCACTCCATACACCGTCAGCGGCATCTGCCGCTGAGTAAACATGCGGTGCAGCCGCCAAAACCCCGCCCGACTGCCATACTCGTAGCACGATTCCATATTCATGTGGCGAATGCCCAGCAGCGGTTCTGCGCCAACAATCTCCGACAAAAATGTTTCAGACGACTGATCGCCGTGCAGGGTGCAAGTTTCCCCGCCTTCTTCATAATTGATCACGAACTGCACCGCTACCCGCGCCTGATGCGGCCATTTTGGATCAGGCGGGGTGCGGCCATACCCAACCAAATCGCGGGGATAGTCGTGGGACGCGTCACGAGAATATTCAGCAACCATAAGAGATATGTACTGTGGACTCTGCCATTAGACCACAGACGCCAAACCGGATTAGCTGGTCTGAGAACATTTGGGCGATCGCTCAAATGTTCTTAGACCGATTTAACCAATTTCCAAAGCAAACACAGGCGTTCGTAGGGGCGGGTTTAGCCAGTATCTGAACTGTAGTACCCGTATCTAATCAACAAAACCCGCCCTTTCCCACATCTATCGCGATCGCAGGTTCATTCAGGCTCAGATCACGTAATCACCGTGGGCTTGTCCATGCCCGTAAACGACTTAATTTGCGCCAGTTCCTCAGCAATCTCAATCAAACCGCCCAGTGCCACCTGCGGATCCAGGGTGTGTTTGGCGATGTTGGGTTCGTAGCTTTCCAGATAAAGCCGCAGCGTCGCCCCCTGAGTGCCCGTGCCAGAAAGGCGCAGCACCAGGCGAGATCCGTCGGTGAAACCAATGCGGATGCCCTGATTTTTGCTGATACTGCCGTCGATTGGGTCGGTGTAGCCAAAGTCATCGGCATAGTCCACTTCGTACGCGCCGAAGGTTTTGCCTTTGAGGGTGGGCATTTGGGCGTGGACGTGATCGACTAGAGCCTGGGCGCGATCGCTATCCACCCCTTCATAATCGTGCCGCGAGTAGAAGTTACGGCCATAGATCTGCCAGTGCTCTTGCACGATCGCCTCCACCGACTGCTGCCGCACGGCCAAAATATTCAGCCAAAACAGCACCGCCCACAGGCCGTCTTTTTCGCGAATATGGTTAGACCCGGTGCCAAAACTTTCTTCACCGCAAAGCGTCGCTTTGCCCGCATCCAGCAAGTTACCAAAGAACTTCCAGCCCGTGGGGGTTTCAAAACAGGCAATTCCCAACCGGGCAGCGACGCGATCGGCGGCGGCGCTGGTGGGCATGGAGCGGGCAATGCCAGCCAACCCGTCTTTGTAGCCAGGAACCAGCTTGGCATTGGCCGCCAGAATCGCCAGACTATCACTGGGGTTGACGAAGAAATGATGACCCAAAATCATGTTGCGATCGCCATCCCCATCCGAGGCTGCGCCAAAATCGGGCGCATTCTCACCAAACAAAACATCCACTAGGTCGTGGGCATAGACCAAGTTTGGATCGGGGTGTCCGCCACCAAAATCTTCTAGCGGCACCCCGTTTTGCACCGTACCCGCCGGGGCACCCAACCGCTGCTCAAAAATAGCATAGGCATAGGGACCCGTCACCGCATGCAGCGAATCCATACACATGCGGAAGCCACCGTCCGTCAGCAGCGTGCGAATCCGATCGAAGTCAAATAAAGACTCCATCAGTTCTTGGTAATCGGCCACAGAGTCGATCACTTCGACCACCATATCGCCCAGAGTTAACTCGCCTAGGGTGTCAAGATCAACATCAGCCGCCGCCAAAATCTTATATTCGGTAATGGTTTTGCTGCGGGCAAACATTGCCTCCGTCACCTTTTCCGGCGCAGGGCCACCATTACCCGTGTTGTATTTGATCCCAAAGTCGCCGTTAGACCCACCAGGGTTGTGGCTAGCCGAAAGAATAATCCCGCCCAGGGCATTGTATTTACGAATGACGCAGGACGTTGCCGGGGTAGACAAGATGCCATGCTGCCCCACTTTGACTCGGCCAAACCCGTTCGCCGCTGCCATTTTCAAGATGATTTGCGTCGCATCTCGGTTAAAGTATCGGCCATCACCGCCCACCACCAATGTTTGCCCTTGATAGTCTTCTAGGCTGTCAAAAATCGACTGGACAAAGTTCTGGAGATAGTGTGGCTGTTGAAAGGTCGGAACAGACTTCCGCAGGCCGGATGTACCGGGCTTTTGGCCAGAAAACGGCTGCGTCGAAATAGTTTGAATACTCTGAATACTCATCGGCAATCCTCTTTACTCAGGCTTTAACACTCAGGCTTTAGCCAATTCTTTGGGCTTAATCTCGTTGACACATTCACATCCCTGCTCAAAGTCTGAGAGGTTGGCGAGGGTCATTTCAGCGATGTCACTAAGAGCATCTTCGGTGAGAAATGCCTGGTGTCCGGTAACAATTACGTTGGGGAACGTCAGTAGACGCTCAAAGACATCATCTTGAATGATCTCATTGGACAGGTCTTCAAAAAACAAATCTGCTTCTTGTTCATAGACATCTAACCCCAACCCGCCAATTATCTTTGCTTTTAGCCCATCAATCACGGCTTCTGTATCAATTAATCCACCCCGGCTGGTGTTGATCAGCATCACTCCTGGCTGCATCTGGCTAATGGTATCAGAGTTGATCAGGTGATAGCTTTCGGGCGTCAAGGGGCAATGCAAGGAGATAATATCGGAGTTTTCTAGCAATTCCGACATCTCGACATAGTGCGCAGCTCCCAATGCCTCAAATTGCGGATTGGGGTAAAGGTCGTAGCCCAGCAGTTGGCAGCCAAAGCCGTGCATAATTTTGGCAAAAATCATTCCAATTTTGCCCGTGCCTACCACGCCCACCGTGCGTCTGTGCAGGTCAACCCCAACTAGCCCGTCCAAACTGAAGTTGCCTTCTCGCACCCGATTGTAGGCTTTGTGAATTTTGCGGTTGAGGGTTTGCACCAGCCCCACAGCAAATTCGGCCACTGAGTAGGGCGAGTAGACGGTGACCCGTGCTACCCGTAGGTTTAAGGCAGCGGCGGCTGTTAGATCTACATGGTTGAACCCGGTACAGCGCAGGGCGATCGCCTTCACCCCAAGCGCTGCTAACGCCGTTAACGTTGCCGCATCAATCACATCATTCACAAACAAACACACCGCTGAACATCCAGCGGCCAGCGGGGCGGTTTGGGTGTTCAGTGCCGATTCGATAAAGATCAATTCATGGGTCTGTTTGCTATTGGCAGTTTCTAAGGAATGCCGATCATATGGCTTGGTGCTAAAAACGGCGACTTTCATCGAAACCTCGTAAAACACCGATGTCTGGACAGATACCACCCAGTCAACTCTATAGAGCTATCTAGCTTTCGTCCAGTCAATTTCAATACGTTCGTTAGAAGATTTTATTTAGGGCAATAATGTTTCTGTAAAGAACTGGATCTGTAAAGAACTGATAAGGGGCGATCGCATTTTCGCGTAAAAGACTCACCCTAAGTATTAAGCCTAAATTCGGTAGAATCACGGGCGTCAGCAGAAGGGTTACAGACTTACATCCATCCGGTATCCATCAGGGGCATGTCATGCAAAAAACGTTTATGAACCGCTCATGCCATCAAAAGATCAAGCCGGGAAAACCCTAGCAACAGCCAGACGGATCACCCTCGCCCCAGCCACTCGTACCTACCGCGATTGGGTAGGAAATACCGATACAAAAGACCTCTATCGCTTGACGCTAAATGGGCGCAGCAGCCTGAATCTAACGCTAGACGGGTTAAAGGCAAATGCTACTTTAAGACTGCTCAATTTCAAGGGCAAACCGCTGCAAGTTTCGGCTAATGCAGCTCGGCAGCGTGAATCAATTTATCTCAATCTGCTGTCCGGCACTTACTTCTTGCAAGTGTCGCCCGTGAAGGGCAATACAGCCTACCGCTTAAAAGCAGCAGCAATTCCTGATGGCGCTGGCGATCGCATCAATGAAGCGCTCAATTTGGGCCCGTCAACCCCTATCACCTTACAAGACTGGGTCGGGCAAAGTGATCCAGACGATTATTATCAAATTAGTTTGCCCAGCCGGAGTCAGCTGAGTTTAGGGTGGCAAAGCCCCACAGCAGCCACCCAGGTGCAGGTGCTGGATGCCACTGGAGGAGCGATCGCCACCCTACTGCCAACTGGCCACTCCGCCACCTCCACCAGTGGGGTATTGGAGGCCGGAACGTACTACATTCGGGTCAACCTCAACCAGCCCAACACCAGCACCTATTACAGCCTAAATGTAACCCTCGATCCAAGCCCAATCCACATCGATCCCATTCCCGAGCCAATTCCTGATCCGATTCCTGATCCGATTCCTAACCCGGTTCCTGACCCGATTCCTAACCCGGTTCCTAACCCGATTCCTGACCCGATTCCTGACCCGGTGCCCAACCCCGGTCTCGTCTTTCAGTTTTCGACCGCCGCAGGCACATCCCCAGCGGTCATGAGTGCGCTCACCGCCGCAGGAAACCTATGGTCAGATCGATTCAGTGATAACGTCACGCTGGATGTAGCCGTCCGGTTTAGCAATGAATCACCCGGAGCAGCCTCCACGCTGATCGATTTTTCTTACTCTGCTGTGCGGGCAGCGCTAGTTAGCGATCAAACATCCGCAGAAGATGCGATCGCCCTCACCCACCTGCCCAACACCTCTACCTTTAAGATGTTGCTCAATTACACCACCAACAGCCCTAAAGGCTCCGAAAGCCCCATCCCCTACCTGGACAACGATGGCGACGCCAACAATCGCACCATCCGCATGACCACCAGCAACGCCAAAGCGATGGGATTGAACCTAAACGATGGCACCTTAGCAGGCACTTTCTTAGGCGGGGATGAAACCCGAGATCTAGTAATTATTCTTCCTGAGAATGGTCTGAGCGGGCTGCCGTGGGATTTTGACCGCAGTGACGGCATTGCCGCCGGAGCCGTAGATTTTATCGGCATCGTAGCGCACGAGATTGGGCACGCCCTCGGGTTTTCCAGCGGCGTCGATATTCTCGATCGCGGTGCCCCTCGTAACGATGAGGAATGGACATGGGTCAACACGCTCGATTTGTTCCGCTATTCGGCAGCAAGCGTAGCGGCAGGATCTAACGTCATTGACTGGACGACCAGTAACACTAATAAATACTTTTCAATTGATGGTGGCACTACCCAGCTTGCCAGTTTTGGTCAAGGAATTATGCACGGAGACGGAATTTTCCCTGGCCACTGGAAACAAGACAGCGCTGGCTTCATGTCTGCAACTTTGTCACCATTCATCGGCCAAGAGGGCAATATTTCTGCTCTAGACGTCTTAGCGCTGGATGTAATTGGGTGGGATAACGCTTAAACCCGTCTAACCTACCCCACTTCGACACTCGTAGAAGAGACGCGATTAATCGAGTCTCTTCTACGAGTGTCTATCCGGGCAAGCGGCGCATTTCACCCGATCCTCTAAATTGTTCGACTTCTGGCGTGAAGGCAATCGGCAACACAATCTCAACATTTTCGTGAGGACGAGGAATAATCACCCAGGTTTCCAATGCTCCACCGGGGGTATTTTGGGCAGCGGCAATTCCCGCATCCATCGCGTTTTTCACTTCCGACACATCGCCCCGAATCATCACCGTGAAGCGGGCACTACCAGCTCGAATGTATCCTACCAGGGTGACGCTACCTGCTTTGACCATAGCGTCTGCCGCTGCCAGGACGGCAGGAAAACCCTTTGTTTCAAGTGCCCCAACTGCAACAGGCATAGTTTCTCCGTAAGCGATCGCAAGACCTCATTGTACGGTCTAACGGGTGCTAAATTTGGGTAAGAGGCTCGGTTCTTGTAGACTTGATGAGAATTTGCAGAATTTTTAAGTGGCTAGTACAAATTACTCCGCCCATACTCCTACATGAACTGTTCCACACTGGGCGTGTAATTAATCGGCAGCACCGCCTCTAAGTTTTCGGGCGGGTTGGGAATGATGTAGTAATCTACTACCTGCGACCCATATACCAGCTTTGCCGCCGCTACACCCGCTGCGATCGCAGGCTCTACTTCAGAATTGCTGCCCCGAATGGCGACTAAAAACTCTGCCCGTTCCGCCAACCCAAAATAAACCAGCGTCACCCGCCCCGCCTTCACCATGGCATCTGCCGCCGCCAGCACCCCAGGAAACCCCACGGTTTGAATCACTCCCACTGCCGCTGGCATAATCGCTCTCCCAAATTCAGTTCACCGTCGTTGACCCATTGTATGGACTTGCCGCCACCCTTGCGCAATTCGGCCTAGAAAATCTGCCGCGCAGCTGAGTTCAACTCACATGGGCAACGTTAACCAATTGAACAGAGTGGTGACTGAAATAGTTAAGGGGATCTCCTTCAATACAGGCAGCAGTTTGGCACCTCGGAAAATTTTGACGCGGGATTCTGAAGACACAATCAGCACACTTTCATCATCTGGATTGAGCAGCCAGCCGAGTTCTGTCCCCTGCTGAGAGCAATGCAGCAAATTTTCTAGAACTTTGGTTTGAGATTGGTTGGGGGACAGGATTTCGATTGCCCAATCTGGATGCAGTTCAAACCGATTGGCAATTCTGCCAGATGAACTTCGTGGAATCCGGTGCCATCGAAATACTGACACGTCTGGGACAATCGACATGCCGCCAAACGTACAGCGGAGTTCAGGAAACGCACAGGCAGTTCGTGCTGTCTTGGCGATCGCGTTGATGCACGTTACCAGTTCTCCTTGTAGCGTGCTGTGTTCTCCCTGAGGCATGGGTTTCTGGAAAATTTGACCGTTGATCCACTCACTGGCAGGTTTAGTTTCTGGCAATTGCAAAAACGCATCTAGGCTGAGCGATCGCACCGGAGTATGAGCCATATTTCCTCCCATATTTCCTCAGAGCCTGTTTCAGAGAAAAAGAGCGCTAGACCTTAACTTTAGACCCTAACGCTCGGGCAACATAGGTCTAACTACGAATCTGCACGGGCATCACCAGATAGGTCATCTTCATGCCTCCTAGCGGGGTGACAATCGACGGGCTAGTGGCCGCGTTGAACTGCATTTGGATTTCAGTCGTATTAAACGCCTTGAGTCCTTCTAGCAAATAGCGAACATTGAAGGCGATGTCTAGGTCTTCGCCAGAAATTTGGGCGGCGACAGCTTCACGGCCATTGCCGACATCGGGGGCATCGACCGAAACAACAATTTCTTGCTTGGTGCCATCAAGGCTTAGTTTGACGATGTTGTTCTTTTGGTCGGCTAAGACCGCAATCCGCTCTAGAGCGCTGATGAACAAGCGCCGCTCGACGGTCATTTGGCGCGAGAACTGGCGGGGGATGAGCTGGCGATAGTTGGGGTATTGCCCTTCTAGCAGGCGACTGGTAATCCGCTGATGCTCCCATTCAAAAATCAGTTGCCCTTGGTCAAACCGAACGGCGATCGCCTCCACAGACGGGTGCATTTGCAACATCCGCTCTAGTTCTCGCAGCGCCTTACCTGGAACCGTCACATCAAACGTTGCCACTTTTGGAGCCGCCGCTGCCGTTTCAGCCTCAGTCTCAGCTCCAGGCTTTACCGTTTGCACGACTGCCAACCGATGCCCATCCGTTGCCGCAAACTCCATCTCATCGCCCTCAGCGGTGACATGCACCCCCGTCAACACCTGCTTCGTCTCATCGCTACTGGTAGCAAACAAAGACCCTCGCAGCCCCTCCACCAGCGATTCTACTAGCAGGTGAGTGGCCTCTCCATTGTCCAGCGTCGGCAGCTCAGGATAGTGGTCTGCCCCCATGCCCCGCACCTGGTAGCGACCTAAGGCACAAGTCAGTGTGGCTAGCGACCCATCGGCTTCGGCTTCCAGTGTCAGTTCGCCGTCTGGCAAGCGCGACACGATATCGGTCAACAGCTT
>CASBQJ010000197.1 GCA_949127705.1 Synechococcales cyanobacterium PMM_0085 | reverse complement strand
GCTAGATGCCGTGCAGCAGCTAACCGTTCAACACCGTCTGCCGGCCTCTTTGCCGGTGGTGTATGTGGGCGACACGGTAGCAGATATGCAGACCGTGCAGCAGGCTAGCCAGCCAGACGAGACCCGTACCTGGATGGGACTCGGCATGTTGCCGCCCCATGCTCAAGCGCCACTGGAGTATGCGATCGCCTACTCTGACACCCTCAAACAGGCTGGTGCGGTAGAGGTGCTGAAAAATGTCCAGGAATTAACCCCTGAGACTGTGCGCCGCCTTGTAGAAGCGGGCGCGGCCTAGAGATTAGCCCTAGTGGTCTGAGGTATAAATCTGCCTACCGCTCGTAGTGCAGGCTTCCAGCCTGCGCGGGCAAGATGCCCGCACTACGGTAGCTAAACTTGCGCCGTCTTCTCCTAGGTCGCTCAAACCAATTCAAATACTGCCATCGCAGCTGCTTTCCCCTTTAAGATCAAGTTCCCAATGGCTTGACAGGTAAAGTGAGGGGCGATCGCCTGCTGCACGTCCTCAGACAGCAAGATTTGATTGGGAGCCGCCCGACTCATCAGCCGCGCCGCCGTATTGACGGGATCTCCCAACAGATTGAACTCCCGCCGACCGCGCGGCTCGCCAATTTCACCAGCAAAGACTGCCCCTTGAGCGATCCCAATCCGGCAACTGATGCCGATCAGCTGTCCGCCCACCGTTGGGGCGGGCACCTGTGCCACAATCTGACGCACCGCCAGAGCCGTTTCGGCAGCGCGCACCCGATCGGTAGGGTGGCTGCCCAATGCGCCAAAATACAGCAGCATATCTGAGCCGAGGGAGTGGTATGTGACCTTTTGTAAAATGCCCCCCTGCGATCGCACAGCAGCATGAATTAGCGCAAAGGTTTGAGAAAAGCGAGCCACCACCCCTTCAACGTCACTAGCGGTCGCCCTATCCACCGATTCGGGCAACCCTAGCAGGTTGATAAACACGATAGTAGGGACGGGAAAATCAGGGACAAGCTGTCGCTGAGCGGCACTTTCGACCAGCAGATTCAAAATCGGAGCGGGCATAAAACAGGCCAGTGGTTCAATTCGTGTTACAGCTCCGCCAATTTCATCTACTAAGCCTTCGACGCTGCGGTCAAACAAGACTGACATGGCCGAGCGGCGGCGGGGCAGCGTGATATCATACTCGCCCAGTTCTTCGACCTCCAAATCGTCCACAACTAATTGATGCTGGACATCTTGATCGTGGGGATCAATCGGCTCTAGCTGCAACTGAGCGGGCAGGCGATCGCCCGCTACCCGCGTGACACACACTCGCCCCACCGTGCCCCGACCCTCCGCCCGCTTGGCCTGCTGCACGGTTTGCCCCAGCAGCACATGCACCATCCGTTCTGGCGTGCCAATATCGGCAGCCAGAAACCGCCCAGAGTGAATGCCTACCCGCATCTCTAGAGAAAAGTGACCCTGTGGCGTGTCAATATCGCGAAAATGCGCCATCGCTCGCTGCATCCTCAGCCCTGCCCGCACCGCTTGAGCCGGATCGCCACCCTGCTTACTGGCCAAAAACTGCACCAAAATTGCATCCCCAGTAAACTCCAGCAAGTCTCCCCCCGACTTACTGATAATCTCAATCATGGCCGAAAAATAGCGGTTCAGCAGCTGCAATAGCTCCACCGCGCCCTGCTGCCCAGAGGCGGCATTGGCCTCCATCAACGGTGTAAATCCAGCTAAGTCGGTGAACAGCAGCGTTCCTTCTTGCCAGGAATAGCGAATTTGACCAGGACGCGGTGGGTCGTCGGAAAGCTGATGGGGAGTGTAGTCATGCAAAATATGCTGCATCGTGCGTAGATGCTGGAACACCTGCATCAGATGCTCGGGTGAGGGATCGACCCAAACCGATGCATATAGACTGGCTGGCAACAGGTGGCGCAGCCGCAGCTCAAGGTTCGATAGAGGTGAGGGCGACGCAGGCGGGGAAGAAAATTGTGTAGGGAAGGGATTTGAAGGGTGTTCTTTCACAAAAAATATTAGGTTTTATAGGCAAACTGCCTTAGCATAATGGCTCTACTGTAGGGACATTGCCCTCGGCTTAAAAAGTTTGATGATTTTTTGCAACGTTTGAACATTCACTAGCCCTGAACTGTCATGATCTTCGGCGTAAAGCTGGTAGATCGGGATTTTTTGGAGTATTGTTAAATACTGGAGTCAGTCAGTTTCATCCACCCTCTCTGAGACTCTACTTTCGTGCGGATGTGGCGGAATTGGTAGACGCGCACGTTTGAGGGGCGTGTGGCTTTGCCTTGCGAGTTCGAGTCTCGCCATCCGCATTGGTTAATGTGACCGTTAATTCGACGGTCAGTTCAACGATCAAGGCAACGGTGCTGCACGTTGTGAACTCGGTTGCAAAATAAGAGGTAGAAGCTGATTTTGCTTCTATCTCTTTTTATTTTAGGCTTTTATTTTTTAGGAGGTGAAGATAGTTGTGGATCTTTTTGCCCATCGGGTGGCAGTATTAGCAACGATGCATGGAAAAGAAGCGGCGATCGCCCCCTTACTCCAGGCCGAACTCAACCTCAAAACCATCGTCCCTGCCGATTTCAACACCGACGCGTTTGGTACCTTTACCCGAGAGATCAAGCGCGCCGGGGATCAGTTGACGGCAGCTCGGCTCAAGGCTGAGGCCGCCATGCAGCTAGTGGGAGAACCTCTAGGGCTGGCCAGCGAGGGCAGCTTTGGCCCCCATCCAGCCCTTCCCTATCTGCCCTGCAATCGGGAATTGGTGCTGTTGCTGGACGCAACTCATGGCCTAGAAATCGTCGGCTACGATTTTTCGACCGACACCAATTACCGCCAGCAGGGGGTAAACAGCCTAGAAGCGGCACTGGCGTTTGCCCAACAGATTGGCTTCCCAAGCCATGGTCTAGTAGCAATGCCAACCGCTGACTCGCCCGACCCAGCGGCGATCGTCAAGGGGATTGTGACAGAATCTGAGCTGCGAGAGGCCGTTACCCCCTGGTTGCAGCGCCAAGGCAGCGTCTATTTGGCAACAGACATGCGCGCCATGCTCAACCCGACTCGGATGCAGGCGATCGCCCGTGCGACCCAAGATCTCATCCGCAAGCTGCGGAGCCATTGCCCCCAGTGTGACGCCCCCGGTTTTGATGTGAGCGATCGCAAGCCAGGATTGCCCTGCGGGCTATGCTATACCCCCACCGACCTCACCTTGGCCGCCGTCTACCGCTGTCAGAC
Organism: Synechococcales cyanobacterium PMM_0085; assembly: GCA_949127705.1. Taxonomy (GTDB): domain Bacteria; phylum Cyanobacteriota; class Cyanobacteriia; order Elainellales; family Elainellaceae; genus CASBQJ01. Next base: position 1,847 of record CASBQJ010000197.1, on the reverse strand, counting down.
CTGCGGCTTTACCCAAGATCGGCTCTACCCCGATGGAATTGAACTGGCCGACCCAGCCCAATGTGCCTATTGCAATCCTTAATGTATTGCAAGCCTTAATCTCGGGTTCTGGTCACGGCGACCGCTGATCTGCATAAACCGTTGCCATACTAAGAGGACGTAACGGTCGTCACTATTTTTAGTTTTAAGGGGTTTATTCACCAATGCCAAATTTTTATCGCGATGACAACAACGGCTCTCGTTCGTTTGAGCTACCCGGTGCCAAGCCCCACTACAATCCCGATCGCCCTGGACAGGTCGAGCACATTGCCCTCGACCTAGTCCTAGATATTCCCCACAAGCGCTATGCAGGCACCTGCACAATTCGCCTCAACCCCGTGCGGCATGGCATCGATCGCCTCACCCTCGATGCCGTCGATCTCACCATTGCGGCGGTCACAGTGGGGGACGTGGCTCAACCGTTTGACTATGACGGGGAACAGTTGCAGGTGCACCTAACGCAGGCGACCACGGCAGGGCAGACCCTAGAGGTGGCGATCGCCTACCGCAACGACACTCCCCAACGCGGCATTTACTTCATTGCGCCCAACCAACACTATCCGCAAAAACCCGTACAGGTTTGGACGCAGGGCGAAGATGAAGACTCTCGCTTTTGGTTTCCCTGCTTCGACTATCCGGGGCAACTCACCACCAGTGAAATTCGCGTCCGTGTGCCCAAACCCCTGCTGGCAATTTCCAACGGTGAACTGGTTGAAACCCAGGAAGACGGCGACGACAAAATTTACCACTGGCAGCAAAAAGAAGTCCATCCGACCTACCTAATGACGCTGGCCGTCGGAGACTTTGCCGAACTGCGCGACGAGTGGAGAGGCAAACCCGTCACTTACTATGTCGAAAAGGGTCGGGAAGACGACGCCCGCCGCAGCATGGGCAAAACGCCGCAAATGATTGAGTTTTTTAGCGAAACCTTTGGCTATCCCTACCCGTTTCCTAAGTATGCCCAGGTCTGTGTCGATGACTTTATCTTTGGCGGTATGGAAAATACCTCCACCACGCTGCTGACCGATCGCTGCTTGATTGATGCCCGCGCGGCAATCGATAACTTAGGCACCGAAAGCCTGGTGGCACACGAGCTGGCCCACCAGTGGTTTGGTGATTTGGTGGTGATTAAGCACTGGTCGCACGCCTGGATTAAAGAAGGCATGGCCTCCTATTCGGAGGTACTGTGGACTGATCATGAATACGGCGCAGCAGACGCGGCCTACTATCGGCTCAACGAAGCCCGCAGCTACATTTCAGAAGACAGCAGCCGCTACCGCCGCCCGATCGTCACCCATGTGTATCGCGAGGCGATCGAACTCTATGACCGCCACCTCTACGAAAAAGGGTCGTGTGTGTATCACATGATGCGGGCAGAACTGGGAGACGAGCTGTTCTTCAAGGCGATCCACACCTTTGTTAATGACAATGCCCACAAAACCGTAGAGACAATCGATTTACTGCGAGCCGTTGAAACCGCAACGGGGCGCAACCTCAATTACTTATTCGATCAATATGTCTATCGGGGCGGCCACCCAGCCTATAAGCTGGCCTATAGCTGGGATAGCGATAGTCAGCTCGCCAAACTGACGGTGACCCAAACCCAGGCCAAAGAAGGCGAGACGGGGCTAGGGAGCGGCCTATTCGATCTAAAAATTCCGATTGGCTTTGGCGCTGCCGAGGGATCTTCGCTCAAAACCTTCACCGTGCGTGTGCATGAACGCGAACAAACCTTTTATTTTCCTCTAGAAACAAAGCCCCAGTTCATCAGCTTTGATGTGGGTAACCCTGTGCTCAAAACCGTAACG
>CASBQJ010000196.1 GCA_949127705.1 Synechococcales cyanobacterium PMM_0085 | reverse complement strand
GGGCAAAGCATTGGGTCAGTTCGTCTTGATCAAAGAGGGCAAAGCATTGGGTCAGTAAAGCTTGAGCAGGTTTAAGCACGCTGACCCAATGCTTTGCCCCTACATTCACCATTCATCCCTCATCCTTCATCCTTGCCGCTTCCCGTGCCGTCCCAGCAACCCGCCCCGTCCAGTAGATGTAAAGCAAATAAAAGCTGCCTCCTACCTGGATGGGTAGCAAGACAGCCAAACTTTTGAACATAAAACTTGTCTCCAGGGTGGAGAGCGAACCACAATAGGCCGCTGCTAGGAGCGCAAGAAGGAGGAGAGAACGGGTACGTTTCACAAATGCAGGCGGGTAGAGACGGTTTAAGGAGCTAAAAGCTCTGCCTATCTCTTTCTATGCTAAAACCTCAAGGCGGTTTCTAGACAGCATCTTCAATCATGCTAGTGGCCGATAGTCCCAAAATGTCTTGGTAGGCAGCGGCGATCGCACACATAGTCAACGGAATGGTGAACAACAGACCCACTCCAAGCAGCAAAGCGCCAACGATATTGATCAACACTAGCACCAGCACAAACCCAAAGAAAGAGAACCAACGCTTGCTAATCACTTTGCGGCTAGTTTCCATGGCTTCCCAGAAGTCAAACTTGCGATCGACAATTAGCGCGGTCGTGAAACTGTAGGCCACCCCCAAGTAGATACCGGGCAGCAGCAGGAATAGAGATGCAATCCCAACCAAAATGCTCACCAGCAAATTGGCGATGAAAAACTGGAGGAAGTTGTTGAAGCCTAGAAAAAAGTCGTTAAAGGTGGTTGACCGCTGCTTGATTAGTTTGAAGGCCACAATGAACAGCCCAGCATTCAGCGGGCCCGCTAAAACGATGCTAGCAATATTCCCGAGCGGTCTAGCTTTTTCTGGCAAAATGGCAGCCAGAGAGCTAAGCAGTAGCACGATAGCTGCATATCCTACAAAGCCACCTATATTTTTCTTGAAAATTTCCCAGCCTTCTCCTAGATATTTGCCAATATCTACGCTGTAGCCGGTTTGAATCACATCTGGAATGCTGCGAGCGTCGTCTGAGTACATGGTTAAAACCTCGTGCTGTAAAGGTGAATGAACAAGCCAAGAACTTTTAGACTACGGTTAGACTAAAATTTATTCGATAGATTGTTTGAATGACGCCATCATAGCCCAGCTATGCCTTTGGTCAAGGTATAAGAGCGGGCGATCGCCTCAAAGCACCAGTAGCTTTACATAGAAACTATTAAGTAGACATGGGGATACGAAAGGGGGAGGGAGTAAAATTTCGAGAGTTGCCGCTCTAGGTTTTCCATGACTTACTCGTCCGTTTTGTCTGCGTCACAGGTGACTGCGTTAGAACAGCATCGTCAGCAGTTTCCGGCCTTGGCGAATAAAGCTTATTTTAACTTTGGTGGGCAAGGACCGATGCCCCAAGCGGCGATCGCCGCCATCCAGTCGGCGCACGAATACACCCAGCAGCAGGGACCCTTTTCCAACCAGATCAATGCCTGGGCTACCGCAGAAACGAACTTGGCACGGGCGGCGATCGCCTCAGAGCTTCAGGTGGCACCAGAAACCATCACCCTAACCGAATCGGTATCGGTGGGCTGCAACATTGCCCTGTGGGGCATTGACTGGCACCCAGGGGATCATATTTTGCTGTCAGACTGCGAGCATCCCGGCATTGTGGCAGCGGTGCAAGAAATTGGTCGGCGGTTTGGAGTCGAGTTTTCGACCTGTCCGCTGATGCAGACACTGAACCACGGCGATCCGGTGGCGGTGCTGACTGCCCACCTGCGTCCCACCACGCGGATGGTAGTGATTAGCCACATTTTATGGAATACGGGGCAGGTGCTGCCGCTGGCGGAAATTGTGGCCGTCTGTCACGCCTATCCGGGCGAGCGTGGCCTGGTGTGGGTGATGGTCGATGCCGCCCAGTCGGTGGGGGTGTTGCCGCTAAATTTAGCGGCACTCGGTGCAGATTTCTATGCGTTTACAGGGCACAAATGGCTGTGTGGAGCGGCGGGTTTAGGCGGGCTATATATCCGACCTGAGGCCATGGCACAGCTCAGTCCAGTCTTTGTCGGCTGGCGCAGTGTCACCAAAAATGCGCACGGACATCCGACGGGCTGGCTACCCGACGGGCGGCGGTACGAGGTGGCCACATCGGACTTTACGCTATGTGGAGCGCTGCGAGCAGCGATCGCCACCCACCAGCATTGGGCAACAGCGGGCGATCGCTACCAGCGCATCTGCACGCTCAGCCAATATCTGTGGCAGCGGCTCAGCGAAACCCCCCACATTACCTGCCTGCGCACCGCCCCCCCAGACGCAGGTCTAGTGTCCTTCCGGATGCAGCAAGGCCATCACAGCCAGCTAGCCCAAACCCTCGAAACCGAGGGCTTCTTGCTTCGCACCATTCTCGATCCTGACTGCATTCGCGCCTGTGTACATTACTTCACCTTAGAATCGGAAATCGATCGGCTGATTGCAGCCATCCGCCACCTGTAGGGACATGGCACGCCATGTCCTCCCCAGCCATGTCTTCCCTCAAACAGGCCATGTCCCCAAATTAAAAGGGCGTTTGACTCTGTAAATGCAATAGCTGCCGAGAGCGCGGATGTTGAATCGTCAGTTCTCGGGCGTGGAGATACAGCCGATCGCCCTCTGGTACGGTACCCGGTGCGGAGTCTGC
>CASBQJ010000195.1 GCA_949127705.1 Synechococcales cyanobacterium PMM_0085 | reverse complement strand
CGGCAACAGTGGCGATCGCCATTCCCCAGGTTTCTCGATCGGCTCCGATAAAACTAGCCAAACTGCTAACTGCCATCACCAAAATTACCGCCAGTGGTAAAAACGCCAGCCAGCGAGAGGGCACCCACTGCGGCGGCAGCCACACGCCCACACTGCGCATCAAATAGGTGCCGATTCCTGCCAAAAACACCATCCACCAGAAATTCATTCTTTGACCTTCCCGGCTGTATCGGGTTGTTCCAACAAGACCGTTGCCAGCACCGCCACACCCAAAATAGCGACCAACACCCCCGTAGATCCGAGCCTTGAGGTGGCCAGAGTTAGCGCAATCCCAGCCGCCAATACCGTCCAAATGGCACGACCTTGCACCCCTTGAATGACATTAATCAACAAATATAAAAACAGAGACGGCAGCGCAAATTGCAGCCAGCGGTCTGGAATTTGCATCCCCACCAGACAGCCGATCCAGGTGCCTGCCACCCAAGACGCCCAACACGCAATGTGCATCCCTAGGTAGTAGGGAAAGGGGCGCAATTCCTCCGACAATTCTAGGGCAAAGGTTTCGTCTACCAGCCCGTGCGCCAGTAGCCAGCGCTGCCACCGAGGAAACCGACTGTAAACCAAGCGGCAGGCGGCAAGGCTCATGGGAATATGCCGCAGGTTGATGATCAGCACGGTCAACACAATGCTGAGCCAGGGCAAGTTCTGGCGGATGGCTTCGATCGCGGCAAACTGCGACGCGCCCGCAAACACCCACACCGACATGGCGATCGCCCCCCCATTGGGCACCCCAGCCTGGATGGCGATCGCCCCAAAACTAATCGCCGTCGGCAAAAAGCCAACAACAATACCCGAGGCTCGCAGCCCACCCCTACAAAAATTATTCATTACGCCTGTCATTGCCCCACCTGCACCCGTCTAACTAGCACTAGCAACGGCTACCAGCGCCACCTCAATCCGCTCCACGGCAGGTTGACTCACGTCTACCTGCAACCCAGGGCCAAAGAAAGCCGCAATCTTCTCGCGTTTCTTTTCCCATGTATCTAGATGCACATATTCCGAATCAAATTCCAACACCAAGGCGTAGGCACCCTGCCGATTTTCTTCGCGCAGGGTTAGCAAAATCGGGCGCTCGTCGTCGGTGGGGCTAAGCCCTAAACTGTCCAATGAGCTATCTAAATGGGCGGGCTGTCCGTAGCGGTAGCGAGTAATATCTTTGCGAATCTGGTTTTGGGTAGCAGTAGCCTGGGTATCGCGCAACGCCAAAATTTCTGGCGAGGTGGCTGGAGAAAACGGCACTGGCTCTAGCTCCGAATTTTTGAGCGCCAACCCCCCCAACAAAACGGGAATGCCATAGAAAAAACCTACCAGATTGAGGGTGGCATTGCTCGTAAAGTACGCCACAAATCCCATGACTGTCAAAATGCCACCCACCACCAACCCGACCGACCCAAACGAAATTCGACCAAGCATAGCAAACCGCCAACAAACAAGTGTCGTTTTAATTATTCCTTACAATTTGCTGGTTTGGGACGTTTGTCCAATGAGAGGCCAATTGAGAGGTCAAATGAGAGGCCAAACAATCAACCTTTAAAACAACTGCTAAAACCAGCCCGAGTGACGAAGGGGTTTGGTAGGATAAAACCTGTGCCAAATTCCGGTGGAGAGCTGTTTGATGTTAGATCCCCAGGTTCTGCGCGATCGCCTATTCCTGTTGATGAGCAAGCGAGATTCGCTGGTGCGGTTGCTAGAACAACCCGATTTGGGCACGCTGCGAATTGATGTAAATCAAGCTCTCGAAGAACTCGACGACTTGATTGATGATTTCAAACGCACGTTTCCTGACAGTGAGTTGGCCTCTTAGGAATCAGTGAGTGTTGAGTGTTGAGTTAGACGGTTAACTCAACACTCAACACTCGACAAAGCCCTCCCCCACCCACTCCATTGCCTAGAACCTGCCTAGAACCTGCCTAGAACCTTGATAACGACTGACTATGTCTACTACCTATACTGCTGAAATTCGCCATCAAGGCAATGTTTATACCATCCCAGTCCCCGCCGATCAAACGGTGCTAGCCGCAGCGAAAGCGACTGGTTTGGAGCTGCCAACGTCTTGTGGAGCCGGGGTTTGCACCACCTGCGCTGCGCAAGTACTCTCTGGAACGGTCGATCAACGTGAAGGGATGGGTGTCAGCGCAGAACTTCAGCAGCAAGGCTATGCGTTGCTCTGTATCGCCTATCCGCTATCTGATCTGACGATTGAAACTGAGAAAGAAGACATCGTCTACGATCTACAGTTCGGGCGATCGCAGAAAAAATAGGCCGATAGCCCCAGAGTCACCCCAAAATAACCCCAAAATAGCCCCAGAGTCGCCCCAAAATCGCCCCAGGCCAACTCAGCCCATGCTCATTCAGTTGATTGAACTAGAAATTGGCCTGTTGCCCGCCGTGGCAGAGCTGGAAACCGCGATCGCCACTCGCTTGCAGCAGCATGGAGAACCCTTGCGCTGGGCCATTACGCAAATTGATCCCGTGCGGCAAATTGCCCACATTGAAGCCGTGGTCACAGTCGGTGACGATCATTCATCCCCATAGCGTGTGCAGTTCGTGAGCCAGCGTCCCTATACGGTCATGTTAATTGTGCCAACGGGCGTGGGGGCAGCGGTCGGCGGCTATGCTGGCGATGCCCTACCGGTGGCACGGGCGATCGCCCAGGTGGCCGATCGGCTGATTACCCACCCCAATGTGCTGAATGGGGCGCAGCTCTACTGGCCGCTGCCCAACGCGCTCTATGTCGAAGGCTATGCCCTAGATCAGTTTGCCGCAGGGCGATGGGGGCTGCGTCCGGTGCATCAAAACCGGGTGGGGCTGGTGCTCGACTGTGGCATTGAACCCGACTTGAGGCAGCGTCATCTACAGGCCGCCGATGCCACCCGCGCCACGTTGGGGCTAAGCCTGAGCGACTATGTCGTCACCGATGCGCCGCTAGGGGTAACGCTGCAAACGGCGGCATCGGGAGCCACCTGGGGCACCATTCAAAATCCCGATAGTCTGCTGCGAGCCGTGGACAAGCTGATCACGCAGGCAGGGGCAGAGGCGATCGCGGTCGTCGTTCGGTTCCCCGACGACGAGGGCAGCGACGCCCTCCAGCAGTATCGTCAGGGGCAAGGGGTTGACCCATTAGCCGGAGCTGAAGCCGTCATTAGCCATCTGGTGGTTCGGACGTTTCGGGTGCCCTGCGCCCATGCTCCAGCGCTGTTGCCCCTGCCGCTCGACCCGTTGCTTGCTCCCAAGTCAGCCGCAGAAGAGTTGGGGCATACATTTTTGCCCTGTGTGCTGGTGGGTCTCAGCCGCGCGCCCCAAATTGTTAGCCAAATTGTTAGCCCGATTGTTGACCAGACTGTTGGCCAGACTGTTGGCCAGATGGGCACCCAAAACCCGGCTCAACCCGGCGATATCTGGGCTAATCAAGTCGATGCGCTGGTGGTGCCTGCAACGGCCTGCGGCGGTAGCGCGGTGCTGAGTCTGAGCCAGAGCCGGACGCGGCTAATTACCGTGGGCAGCAACACCACTCGGATGCAGGTGACGGCGGCTTCGTTGGGATTGCCGGCGATCGCCGTCAACTCATACCTAGAGGCGCTGGGTGCGCTCGTAGCTCACCGCGCTGGCATCGACCCAACCGCGTTGGATCCGCAGCTCCCCGCTCTGCAACCACTTGATAAAACTTTGAATAGAAAAGCCAACGGCAAGTGCTAGCCTTAAACCGGGTTGTGCGATCGCCCCTAGGGGTTCCCCGCCTGCTCTAGTTCCTGCCCTCCGTGCAATTTTCCACCGTGACCGAACCGTCCTCACCCCAGCCTCAAATCGAACCGCTCAGCCGCGTCCAAATTTTGGTAGCCATCGGTATTACAGCGCTAATTCTGCTGCTTTTGGCACGTCTGTGGCTAGCGTTTGACACGGTGCAATTAGTCCCGGTAACGCTGACCCTGCCGGCTGTACTCATGGGTACCGGTCTAGGAATAGGAATTTCTGCGGCCAGTGCAGTGGCCTACCAACTGTGGGGCGACTACCGTACTAGTGCCAATCTTTACCTGAGCCTGGTGCTCTCGTCCTTGACCCTAAGCGACCTCATTTGGCTAGGTTTACTGCCGGGGATGAGCGAAGAACTGCTGTTTCGGGGCGTGATGCTACCTGCGATCGGGCTAAATGCGTGGGGCGTGCTCATATCTAGCCTGTGTTTTGGCGTGCTGCACTTTAGTGGCGCACAGCAGTGGCCTTATATTATTTGGGCAACCGTGGTTGGGGCAGTGCTGGGCGTTAGCGTTCTAGCTACTGGCAATTTGCTGGTGCCCATCGTGGCGCACATTGTCACCAACCTCATTTCTAGCTACACCTGGAAATTAGCGCCTCGTTAGCACCTCGTTAGCGCCTCGTTGCTAGGCTCTGCCTAGCCACGCCCCACCGGAGGCTCGGCCTCCAAATCATCCAAAAAAAAATGGAGAAGCTCAGCCGAACTTCCCCATTTGCGACAAATCAGCACAGACTACATAACCTGACGAGAGACGTATTTTTCAAAATTTGCTTGGGTTTGATGCAACAATTGCTCTCGGCTATCGGCCGTCTTGGTGAGCGTTGGCACTAACTTGCGGGCATGAAGCGCCATATGAAGTTGTAAATGGGCGACATACTCACTGAAGTCTTCTCTCAGTACCGAATTGGCAGGTTGCCCAAAAGATGTAGTCAAAGTGTTTTCTCTCATTACACGCAGCGTTTCAAACTAGCTCTTCAACCAACTCCATCGACCCTATCACGAGGCTTCAAGCTGATTGGCGATTCGCAATGAAGCGTAACTGTTTGCCCGGTTTTTGTTGCAGAATATGAAGCCTGCCCTAGTTTTGCCCCGCGTGATGGCGTCGAAGAGCGAGGCGATCGCCCTCGACGCTAGCTGAAGAATTTAGACCCGCTAGATCTTAGATTTAATGGCGACTATCCGCTTACCCCGCCCAGAAAACGCTAGGCTATTAGTGTCTGCAATCCTGTAGCTCGACTGTTTGCCATGACTGCTCCAACAGACACCCCAACCGCTGCTCAGGAAAGCCTGACTGGCACTGCTATAGATAGCTCAAAAAATAGCTCAAACGGCACATCTCCCGTTGTCAACTCGATTGACGATGAGCAAGCGCCCGATTTAGACGTAGAAATGTCGCTGTTCGACCATTTAGAAGAACTGCGAACGCGCATTTTCTACGCATTAATTGCTGTTGTCGTGGGCATTGTCGGCTGCTTTTTCTTTGTCAATCCAATTGTGCGACTCCTAGAGGTTCCCGCTCAAGGGGTCAAATTTCTACAGCTAGCACCGGGTGAATACTTTTTTGTGTCGATTAAGGTTGCCGCCTATAGTGGGCTGCTGCTGGCTAGTCCGTTTGTGCTATACCAAATCATTCAGTTTGTGCTGCCCGGTCTCACTCGCAAAGAGCGGCGGATTGTAGCACCGATTGTGATGGGATCTACGGTCTTATTTGCCGGTGGCTTGGTGTTTGCCTATGCGGCTCTGATTCCAGCGGCACTCAACTTTTTTATCAACTACGGCGCGGATGTAGTAGAGCAGCTGTGGTCAATCGATCGCTATTTTGAGTTTGTGCTGCTGCTGCTGTTTAGTACGGGGCTGGCGTTCCAAATTCCCGTGATTCAGATTTTGTTGGGCGTGTTGGGGCTAGTGTCGTCGAAGCAAATGCTGGCAAGCTGGCGCTACGTAGTGTTGGGCGGGGCGGTGCTGGGAGCCGTGCTAACGCCGTCTACAGACCCGGTGACCCAAAGCTTGCTGGCTGGGGCAGTGCTAGGGCTTTACTTTGGCGGCGCGGCGGTGGTGAAGGTGTTGGGGCGTTAGCAACGACTGCCTTTTGCTTTTACAACGTAACGCAGGATGAGCAATGCCCACCCTGCGTTACGTTGTCCTAGCGGACGGCCTGTCCCCAGGTGACATAGGGCAAGTTTGCTGCTGTGGCTCTAATTTGGGCAATTTGCGCGACTAATTGCCCGGTGGCATCCCAAGTGCCAGAGGTAAACATATTGCGCGAACCTTCTGCCATCTGCACTGGGGCGGACATGTCGCCGCAGCTAGCAGTCATCGCGTCCAGGTTTATGTCTACGGTGGCTTGGGGGCTGGCAGTAATGGCAGCCTGCAATTGCTTGACGTCGGCTTCGCTGGCGGTGACACAGGGAATGCCCATGGCCACGCAGTTACCAAAGAAAATTTCGGCAAAGCTTTCGCCAATTAGAGCTTGAATTCCCCATTTGGCGATCGCCTGCGGGGCATGTTCGCGCGACGAGCCGCAGCCAAAGTTGCGGTTGACCACTAGGATAGTTGCGCCTTGGTATTGGGGTTGGTCAAACGGATGCTGGCCGTTGGTTTGGCTGCGATCGTCGGCAAAGGCGTTTGCACCGAGACCATCGAAGGTGACGCACTTCAGAAACCGGGCAGGAATAATCCGATCAGTATCGATATCGTTGCCCACTAGGGGAATGCCGTGACCCGCCACCGACTTAACTTGGCTCATGGGATAGTTTCCTCAATGCTTGGATAGGGTCTGGGATAGGGTCTGGTATAGTTTCTGGGATAGTTTCTGGGATCTTTTAGGGAGTACCGCGACCGATGATCGATTGGCGAATCACGCGGCGCAATAGACTATCGGGCAGTAGTTTACGCAGCAGCAGCAAGAAGCTGGCATTGCCGCCTGCGGGGTAGCGGAGGCGATCGCGGCCATCGGTAGCCGCCCGGTAGATCACCTGCGCTGTGACCTCGGGCGGGGAACCTGTTTGCTCAGACTGGTTGAGCTTGGGTAGGGCGGCGGCGACCAGGGCATCGTAGACATCTAGGCCAGGACGGTGGGCGATCGCCATTGACCGCGTATAAAAGTCGGTCTTGATCGGCCCCGGCTCGACAATCTTGACGCGAATGTTGAACGGTTCCAGCTCATAGGCCAGCGAGTCCGAAAAGCCCTCTACTGCCCACTTCGTCGCGTGATACGGGCTGTAAAGCGGCAGCGCTAGCTGTCCACCAATGGAGGCGACGTTGATCACAATTCCCGCCTGCTGCTGCCGAAAATGGGGCAGGAGTGCCCGTGTGACGTTCATGAGGCCAAACACATTGGTGGCAAACTGTTGCTCAATTTGCTCAGGGGTACAGGCTTCAAATGGGCCAATTAGGGCATAGCCCGCATTGTTGACGACTACATCAATGTGCTGAAACTGCTCTAAAGTGGTGGCGATCGCCCCCTCAATTGAAACTGCCTCGGTCACATCTAGCGCAGGGCAAATCAGGCGATCGGTTGGCACCAAGTCAGATTTTTCGGGCGATCGCATGGTCGCTGCCACATTCCACCCATTTTGGTGAAATAGCACTGCCGCCGCTCGTCCAATGCCCGTTGAGGCTCCTGTAATTAGCACAGTTTTAGGCATGGTGGTCATGGCTCTACAGCCACTCGCGCACGTCGCTCACCTGTCCCGTTACAGCCGCCGCCGCCACCATCGCCGGACTCATCAGCAGCGTCCGCCCTGATGAAGACCCCTGCCGTCCTTTGAAGTTGCGGTTAGAAGACGAGGCGCTGATTTGCCGCCCGACCAACTTGTCAGGGTTCATCGCCAAACACATCGAGCACCCGGCATTGCGCCATTCAAACCCTGCCGCTTCAAAAATTTTGTCTAGCCCTT
>CASBQJ010000194.1 GCA_949127705.1 Synechococcales cyanobacterium PMM_0085 | reverse complement strand
CTTAAGTTGTAGCGAGAAAAGTCTTGAAACACGACGCCAATATTCCGCCGCAGATCGCTTAAATCCAGATCTGCTAGCGCAATTCCGTCTACGCTAATGTCGCCGCTCTGCACATCGTAAAAGCGGGTGAGTAGCTTTAACAGCGTCGTCTTCCCCGCTCCATTCATCCCCACTAGGGCAATGCTTTCCCCTGGGTTAACCGTCAAATTGAGATGTTGCAGTGTCGGCTCACTGGCACCAGGATAGGTAAAACTAACATTTCGCAGGGTCAAACCCGATCGCATCGGCACTGGAAACAGTTTGGGGTAGGGGGGATCAACCACCTCGGGCTTGAGATTGAGAAACTCGAAATACTGCGAGACATAGAGGTTGAACTCGTATACCATCGCCATCCCCAGCAGAATGCCTTGAATTAGTCCCTGGGATTGCTGAAAGGCTCCAGCATACATGGTTAAATCCCCTAGCGTCACCAGTCCCTGCACGGCGCGGACGATTACCCAAGCATAGGCGGCATAGAACCCTAAGTTGGCCACCAACCCCACGGCTACCCGTAGCGCTGCTTGGCGGGCGGCAAGGCTGGCCGATTCTTGATTGAACTGCTGGCGAATCGTGTGCCACTGATTTAGCAGGTAGTCGCCTAAATTGAACAGGCGCACCTCTTTGACAAATTCTTGAGTCGTGAGCACCTGCTGAAGATAGTCGGCCAACCGTCCACTTTGGGTCTGGCGGCGCAGCATCCAAAACCGCACCCCCGAAAACCGTAAACCCACCCAAAAGGCGGGCAATGCCGTCAGCAATAGCAGCCCCAAAATCAGCGGGTTGAAGCGGATCAGCAGGGTGAGCAAGCTGGCAAAGGTGACCACTTGTCCTACCAACGAGGTCAGCGTTTCGAGCACGCGAACGGGATATTTGCTGCCGCTCTGCTGGGCGCGACTGAGGGTGTCGTAAAAGTCGGGCAGTTCATAGTGGGCTAGGTCTAGGCGGATGGCTTGCTGAAGCAGCACCTGGTTGGCGTAGAGGGTGAAGCGATCGCTCAACGCTAGCGATGTGTAATTGTTGGCTTGGTTCAGGCCAACCTGTAGCAGGGTAAACCCGAGACCCACGCTGACCAGCACCATGAGCGCATTCCAATCGACCAGCGATCGCCCCACGTCTTGTACGACCTGATCCACAATCAGTTTGTTGATGTAGAGCTGAGTGACGGGCATCAGCGCGCTGCTAATCGTAATTCCCAGGTTGAGTAATAACAACAAGGGGGCGGCGCGCCACACTAAATGTAGGAGTCGGGGTGTATTGGCTACAACTTCCCAAAACCGAGTTTTCGGTCTAGCGTTGCGGATGTTTGTCATGAAGATCTAATAGCTCAAGAGTCTTTGATTTTAATCTGCACAGCACACAACTGGTGATATCAGAATTTAATATCAAGTCCACGACTGTGATCCTGGTCACGCCGCCAAGTGCAATAACTCACAAGATGCGACTGCGCTAGTGAAAAAAATTAAGAGAATATAAAATTCATGTAAATTTTTGATGAAGCCCTAAAAGGCGCTAAAATGCCCGAAATCCTTGTCCGGCAAGCGCAGATGCCAAAAAGACAGTATGAAGTTTCCGTAAAGCTTTAACCGATTTTAGGGAATCGCTGATCCCCGCCGCAAAAGCTTCATGCTACGGTAGTGCAGGTTAAACGGTTAAAAGACAAATACGTAATGAGTACGAGTTGAGCAACATAAACGCAGCTCTGAATCCCTGTCCTTAGTGGCTTTGCTCAGGGACTGGTTAAATGCTCCGGGTGGATCTCATCGGTGAATAGCTTAAGGCCAACATCGAAACGCGTTCCTGAAACGGTTGCGGCGATCGCAATTGCATTAGGACGCTAGCAGTCCCAAGTCTCGGCTCACCATGTCCTTTTCAATGGAGTGTATGGCTCAAAAACTTTGGAGCGGCTTAACGACTGCCGCCATGTTGGTAACATCTCTAGGCGTAGTGCCTGTCGGCTATGCTAACGCTAGCCAGCCTAGGGAGACTGACGAGGCTCAACAGGCGCATGTTCCCCGCCAAGCAGCCCCATCTAATTCAGCCCTTGCTGTTTTACCATCCGATTCATTTACACCGGTAGACCCTTCAGACGCAAACCGGGCTGATGGGACTGTAACTCCCGCCGCTTTACCGGGTTCTACGCTTGCAACCCTAAGCAACGTTAGAAAAGTGGGAGAATACCAATCCCAAACAGAGGCGCAAGACGCCGCCGAAACTATTGTTAACATTTATCCTCATGTGGTAGGAGGCCGAAACGCAGCCACTATCCACGTTCGCAGCATCCCCGTTCTGACGCTTCTGGGTGGTTCCCAGGCAGAATCTAGGACATCTGTTACCCCGAGAGTGGTGACACAACCTGGCTCTTTGCAGCCCGCCTCATACAGCACGAGTGCCACATCAGGAGTGAAGCGTCCTACTCCTCCCGATGCGTCCAATCCAGATTTAAACCTAGATCCATCTCCGGCTGGTTCGATGGCCACAACCACTCAACCCGATGCGGCTCGCAATAGCGCTGGAGCCTCTGACCCGGTTGAACGAGCATTGGCGATCGCGGCTCGGATCAATCAATTGAACCGCGACGGAGTAGACCCTGAAACCATCACGGTTCGCTGGGATGCAGCGCAAGAGCAGTTCATTATTCAAGCTGGCGGACAAGATCTGGTCGCAATCAATGCCGATACAGTATTGCCTAACACGACCCGCAACTTTGCAGAAGATGCCCTGCAAGCTACCAATCGGCTGCGTCGCCTCATGGGCGATGCCCCACCGTTGCAGGAGATTCAGGGTCGGCCTCGACCTAGTGTCCAGGTGTCTGTGGGTGCGGTTCAGATTCGGGTATCGGGAATGGCTTCGTGGTATGGCCCTGGATTCCACGGTAACCGCAGTGCTAGCGGTGAAGTGTTTAACCAGCACAGCCTAACGGCGGCGCATCGCTCGTTACCCTTTGGCACCCAAGTGCGAGTAACTAATTTGAACAACGGGCGCGCTGTGGTCGTGCGAATTAACGATCGCGGCCCTTTTTCGCGAGGGCGAGTGATCGACCTATCGGCAGGAGCGGCTCAGGTGATTGGACTCACCCGGAGTGGAGTCGCACCGGTCAGCCTAGAGGTGATGGGGCAAGTCCAGGCCGTCTCTGCTCGCTAACTGGGTTGAGTCTTAATCCGTGACAGCAATAAGCGCAACCTGTCTCAAGGGATAGGTTGCGCTTATTGTGCGGAGGCTAACGGAGCCAAACGGGACTTAGCTCCAGACGTTACTTAGCTAGAAACGTCTTTGCTTGTTTCAGTGCCAGTTGCCCGATGTTATAGATGGCCCAACCACCCGCTAAGAGCAGCGGTGACAGCACGATCAAAATACGCCAATCCATATTGATACCATCCTCTAAAGATTTGTGAAATACTCTCATCTTTAATTACTATTCTGCCGCTAACAGCCTCAATTTGCTAGGGGGTAATGGATGATCCTGATGCAGGATTCTTGCCTGCATGGATCAACGCCAGCTGCTCATATTTTTTGGCATGGTCGATTAAGTCAGCGGCTTCTGCTTCAGACAGCTGACGCACAACTTTAGCCGGAATTCCCAAAACCAGCGATCGCGCCGGGACATCCTTGGTCACAACAGCTCCTGCTCCCACGATGCTTCCGGCTCCAATCCGCACCCCGTCTAGTACAATCGCCCCAATCCCAATCAGACAGCCTTGCTCTACATGCGCACTATGGATAACAGCGCGATGTCCTACTGTGACATATGCTTCTAGTACGGTGGGTTTGCCAGGGTCACCGTGTAAGATTGCGCCGTCTTGAACGTTAGTGCTTTGCCCAATCACAATCCGTTCTACATCGCCTCGAACCACAGCGCCATACCAAATGCTAGCCCCTAGTGCCAGCTCAACGTGTCCGATTACGGTAGCTCCAGGGGCGACAAAAGCGGCAGCTGACAAGTCGGGTGTTGACCAGCCGAGGACGGGGAAGCTGGTCGAGGGAGTTGCAGGGGTCGAAGATGTAGACAACGTGAACCACTCCTTAACGGTGCCCAGGCTGATGTTGCCCTGGGAGGATGTTGAGAACATACATTGGGAGAAAATACTGTGAACGGCTGCTGATTTCTCGGACAGTTTGCCCGCGAAACATCAACTTTTAAACCAACCTCTTCCGGCAGAATGCTCTTAGAATTGGCGTGAGAGCAAGCATTTCCAAAAGTCTATAATAGAGCCACCGCCCATGGTACATGGAAACTACGCTGGTAGCGACTTCATGATGAACCCAGCCCTACAGTATCCGATCTTCGGCCCTGAGATTCAGTGCCCGCATTGTCGCCAAGCGATCGCCGCCCTGACGCTGACTGATACCTATTTATGCCAGCGTCATGGGGCATTCGAATCCGACCCCAAAACGAGTGAACTGGTTCACCTGCAATCGGGGCGGCATTGGCGGCTATGGAATGATGAGTGGTTCCGCCAACATACTCACCCAGATGGCATTCGCTTCGAGATTCACGAAGCCCTCGATCGGCTCTATACCCAAGGCTATCGTGCTACCCGCGTGATTATTGCGCTGCGGTATCAGGATTTAATTAGCACGTATTTAGAACGCAGTACTCCGTGGCGGGGACAGGCAGATTCATCCCGCCCCCGGCTGTATGGGTTGCCCGTCGAGTTTAGCCCTGATCCCAAAGATGAACCCTGTTGGGATGTGATCAATTTTGATTTAGAAAAAGAACCAGGTGCGCCCGTTCGCTATCCCTATTTCCGGCTATTTGAATAGAGATGATTAAATCTCCATGCACCACGCTTCAATTCGCACAGCGGATATTTTTAGGGCGATCGCCTTCTATGAGCATCTAGGGTTCGTGGTCTGTGAGCGCTTTACGGCGGGGATCACGCTGGGCTGCTGGATGGAGGGCTTGAACGGACGGATTGAGCTATTGCAGGTGCCCCAACCTCGCCCTGCCGCCGACGCCTTTGGCGACGAGCACTACACCGGGTACTACCACCTATCGTTTGACCTGACGGCGGCGGCCGTGAGTTTGCCAGATTGGCTAGGCGGACTGCGGTCTCGATTGGCAGACCTAGAACCCGCCCAGCCTTTGACCGTCTTGCTGGAGCCAACCCAGCAAATCATTGGCGATCGCGTCTACGAAGTGGCCTTTATTGCGGATTTTGACGGGCTACCCCTGGAATTTATCCGCGTTTTGGGCGACGCTTTTGGGAAACGTTAGCGGCGGATGAGCCAGGGTGACGGCATCAGCTTCGGCGGGCGATCGCCCTAAACTCCCCGGTTTCGCCATGGGGCGACCGACTCCATAGGTGAGCGCATAGCTGCGAGCCAATAGCCAAAACCACAGTGCCGGATGGCGCGGTTCTAGCCACGGCTGAACGCGCTGGGCAAACCCTGGTAGCCATTGAAATAGCCAGCTTAGGAAGGCGGCCACCGTAAAGTTGACATAGCTGCCCATCCAGCGGACTAAGTCGCGAGGGCCGGCCAAATCCCAAATCCACAGCAGGAGGGACGGGTTGTACCAAGCCGCCTTCAGCGCCATGCGGTTGAAGGGAAGCCAGCCCGCTCGGTCTTTAACGAACCGATCGGCCACCTCTGGGGTTTCACCTGCCAAAATTCCAAAAAAGGTGTTTAGCATGGAGTTTACCCGCTCTGGGGCGATGAAGCGACCCGTGGGCACCATCATGCCTTTGGAAAACAGCCAGGTGACCGCAACGTTGCTTTGGTAGGCGCGGATTTGCTCCAGGTGGCGGGCTTTGAGCAAATCGTGGCGCAGCGCCGTGTGCAGCAAATCGGTGAGACGGGGCAGATTGCGCACCAATGAGCCAAACCCCGTGAACACCAAGGGAGACTGCAACGACGCGGCATCGCCAATTGCAATCAGCCGATCGAGGGCAATGTGGCGATCGCCTCCATCCACGCTGAAGTGTCCCGGAATATAGCCAAATGTCGCCTTGCGCCAGACCAATTTGTCCATGTCACAGCGGCGGTACTCGGGCAAGATAGTGAAAAAATCTTCATACATTTCCAGCAACGACCCAGGGTTTTCAGCATTTACCTGGTGATAGTGGAAGAGATAAAACGTTAGTTCTTGATCGCGACCCGGAAACAGTTCCCAAATTAGCTGACGACCTCGCGAAATGTCGCCGTGGCTATTGAGCACATCCCCGTAATCGGTATCCCAGACGCCCGGTTCAAATCCCCGCTCAATTACGGCTCCCACCGTTGGGCAAACGCTGTCGAAGGCGCGCCCTCCATTCAATTGCCAAGCGATCGGTGAAGCTGTACCCATGGCGTCTACCAAAAGCCGCGCGGTGGCTCGCCGAGGGATTTGAGTGGGCAGGTGAGTCGCCTGCATAGTGACACCCTGTCCCCCAATATCGGCACGAACAAATTCTGTCTCATCCCAAATTTCGCCGCCCGCCGCTCGCAAGGTATCGCCACAAAAGCGCAGCAGCTTCTCCGCGTCAATGCAGACATTGAGGACGGTGGGTGTGTGTAAAATTGGCGCTTTAGCCTGAGGCGGGTTGTTGGCATCAAAAAACTTATGGAATCCGTCTATGTATTCGCGCGCCACCACACTCTCGAAGTCGGCCGGACTAAATAGCCCTAAATCAATTAAGCTTTGAAATTCATCGCGCGAAATGTTCCATTCACGGTTCATGCGGCCAAACGGTAATCGCTCCACCAACAAAACGCGATACCCCAGCCGAGCCATCACGGCCGCATGGATCACCCCCAGCGCCCCACCAATATAGATGAGATCGTAGGCATGCTCAGATCGCTGAGGGGCGTCTTCTAATCCATGCAGCGGAGACTCTTGGCCGGTAAAAATTACTTGACGAGGGGTCTTAGGACTGCGCACCCCTTCGCGCCAGCGCTGTTCCCACCAATAGACCCGCGTCAGGTCATATTCCCCGTTGGGAATGCGCTGAAAATATTTGACGGTGAGAGGATGCGTGGGTGCCAACGCTTCGAAAATCGTTTGCTGCGCCAGATCGATGACGGGTGGCTCGGGGTAGCGGTTGGGGAACGCAGCCTGGACTTGACTGGTCAACTGCTGCACAAACTTGGCGTCTTGAGCAGCAATGGGGGGTGACACAGCAGCGCTAGCCCACCTAAATACCTTGAGATAAGTAGTGCGCTGCACCGACCAGGTAAAGACGGATAGGGTCGCACCCTCTGGCTCCACTGTTACATCGGCTCCAGCCGTTTTTAATAAAAACCCATCCGGCGTAGCCTGTTTTGTGCCAGCTGGAGCCTGAAACTGATGCTGCAACCAGGTGCGAACAGCATCAATATCAGGAGTAGGTACCTCTAAGTAAAGAATTTCTCTCATCTAGCGTGTTTAACCCCGCGAGTCCCCAAAAATACCGAGTTGACAAGATTTGAAAGTGCGTTAAACTTCACCAATGCATTAGATTGCTTAAGAAAGTTTACAGGCTTCTCATTTTCTGCAATGCAGTTCTCTCTTAAGTATCCGCCGTTCCTCTCACGTTTGTTTTTGTCCTGCCATGAATTATCCCATCCCCAACAACCCTCAAGAAATCTTGGCACTTCGTCAACAGCCAGTGGATGAGGAACTAGTAGCGACAGCGATCGCCGGGGTAGTTCGTGTGGCTCGCTCTCGGGGACAATCGCTAGAGGAGGTAACGGCTGAAGTCATGGCCGACGATGCCATTCTTAACCGCTCTATGCGGCTCTGGTTGAGCGATATTGTGGCACACGCTTGGAATTCGTTAGTTTAGCTAATCCTAATGCCGGTCAGGGCAACTCAAGCTTTGGGTTTTGGGGTATCTTGAGTCTTTGAACCCCTATCTAGGACAAAACCATATGGGCAGCAATGGTCGCAACCAACCTCTTCACTCTACCCGCATCGATCTACCTGTAGACGTTCGGGTTCACGTCATTGATACGCTAAATGCCACATTGGCCTGCACCTTAGACCTAAAAACTCAGGTAAAACAGGCCCATTGGAACGTCAAGGGCATGGATTTTTACCAACTCCATGAACTGTTTGACGAAATGGCAGCGGAACTAGAAGACTACATAGACATGGTGGCTGAGCGGGTGACCGCATTGGGTGGTACGGCGTTGGGCACTGCTCGCATTGCCGCTAGCCAATCGAGCCTACCAGAATATCCTCTCACTATTTTGGCCGGCAAAGACCATGTCACAGCGCTGGCCGATCGCTTTGCGGCGTATGGCAAACTGCTACGCGAAGGGATTACTAGCACAGACGATTTAGAGGATGCCGACACCGCTGATCTCTACACAGAAATTTCGCGCGCCATTGACAAGCGGCTGTGGTTTTTGGAAGCCCATCTGCAAGCGGCGGTGGTTGTGCCGACGGCATCGGCGATCGCCAATGGGGCTAAACCTGTTGAAGTAAACGGGGCTGAAGCAACCAAGGCACCCACTAAAGCGAAGAAAACCGCCAAGCGCGCCAAGTAGTTTTCACCCAAATGGTTAAATCGACCCGCTTTGTGCAGGCACTTACTGTGTTCGCAGAGTGGGCCTGTTTTGTCTGTTGAGTTGGATTAGGCCATCGTTCTCCAAGGGGAGCGTTTACAATGTGTAAAGGTTTTAAACAAAGCTGTTAACCAAAGACTTCAGCGCCAGTCACCGCTGCAAAATTAATTAAAGCCGCAAAATTAAAGCCGCAAAATTAAACGCTTCGTCTATCCTCACTGATCCCCATCCTTTATCCCTCTGGAGATTCAATGCTACGCCTGGAACATATCAGCAAAATTTACCCGACAGGTGAGGTGTTGAAAGACATTAACTGGGAGGTGAAACCGGGCGATCGCGTCGGGTTGGTGGGGGTAAACGGAGCCGGAAAATCGACTCAGCTAAAAATTATTGCCGGGGAAATGGAGCCGACGACTGGAGAAGTAATTCGCCCGTCTAGCTTGCATATTGCCTATTTAACTCAAGAATTTGAGGTCGATCTATGCCGCACGGTGCGAGAAGAGTTTTGGCGTGCGTTTGCGGAAGCCAACCAGGTACACGAGTCGTTAATGCAGGTGCAGCACGAGATGCAAACGGCTGATCCCCAACAGTTAGATCAGCTAATTCACCAGCTCGATCGGTATCAGCGGCAGTTTGAGGGGCTAGATGGCTACGGGTTAGAGTCGCGGATTGAGAAGATTTTGCCCGAACTGGGGTTTGACCTCGATGCGGGCGATCGCCTAGTCAGCTCCTACAGCGGCGGCTGGCAAATGCGAATGAGCTTGGGCAAAATTTTGCTGCAAGCCCCCGACTTGCTGCTCTTGGACGAGCCGACCAACCATCTCGACTTAGAGACCATTGAATGGCTAGAGACTTATTTGAAGGGGCTGAGCACACCCATGGTGATTGTCTCCCATGACCGAGAATTTCTCGATCGGCTCTGTACCCAAATTGTGGAAACAGAGCGTGGCGTCTCGAGCACCTACTTGGGTAACTACACCTCGTACTTAGAGCAAAAAGAAGAAGCCCAGATGGCTCAGCTGAGCGCCTATGAGCGGCAGCAAAAAGAGTTAGAAAAACAGCAGGCATTTGTAGAACGGTTCCGCGCCAGCGCCACCCGCAGCACCCAGGCCAAGAGCCGAGAGAAGCAGCTCGACAAAATTGAGCGAATTGATGCCCCAGTTGACAGCCTGCGGACGCTGCACTTCCGCTTTCCACCTGCACCCCGCAGCGGCCGAGAAGTGGTGATCATCAAAGACCTGACCCACGCCTACGAAGACAAAATTTTGTTTTTAGGCACCAATTTGCTGATTGAGCGGGGCGATCGCATCGCCTTTTTAGGTCCCAATGGCGCGGGCAAATCTACCCTGCTGCATCTGATTAACGGCACTGAACAGCCCACCGAGGGCAGCATCACAATCGGGGATCACAACGTCACCCCTAGCTATTTTGAGCAGAACCAGGCTGAAGCACTAGATCTGAACAAAACAGTCATCGAAACCATCCATGACGAAGTGCCCGACTGGACTAATGAGGAGGTTCGCACGTTACTTGGTCGGTTTTTGTTCACCAAAGATACTGTTTTTAAGAAAGTAGGTGCCCTCAGCGGGGGTGAAAAAGCCCGTTTAGCCCTAGCAAAAATGCTGCTGCGTCCTGCTAACCTACTAATTTTGGACGAGCCGACCAATCACCTCGACATTCCTGCCAAGGAAATGCTAGAAGAAGCCATCCAAAATTACGATGGCACCTTGATCGTGGTCTCGCACGATCGCTACTTTATTTCCCAAGTTGCCACCAAGATTGTCGAAATTCGCGAGGGTGAACTGGTGCTGTACCAGGGCGACTATCACTATTACCT
>CASBQJ010000193.1 GCA_949127705.1 Synechococcales cyanobacterium PMM_0085 | reverse complement strand
TCAGGGCGGGTAATTCGACCTGTTCCGGTATTCCAAAGTCCGGCGATCGCCCGCAACAGTGAACTCTTGCCCGCACCGCTTTGACCCACAATCACTAGCCCTTTACCGGGTTCTAGTTCGGCAGAGAGATCGCTAACTAGCATCCGCTGCCCCTTCGGCGTCATCAGCGTCACATGCTCCAGTGAGATGGGAGTATCTCGCCGCTGTGTTTCGGTCGTATCAATCGCTGTAGTGCCCGCAGTAGGCGGGTTGGATTTGGCGTCTAGTGCCTCTTCAAAGGTTTCCAACCGATTGATGCCCGCAGCAAATGCACTTAGGTCATTAATCTGCGTCACGATTAGCGCAAAGGCTTCAAAAATTTGTGAGAATGCAAACCCTGCTTGAGTAATATCACCGAACTTGATGTTCCCAGAAAACAGCATCGGAGCCAGAATTACTGAGGGTAAAATGTAGGTTAAATAGCGATATGGGGTTCTAAAAAATGATAGGTTTCGCTGCCAGCCAATTAAGAAATTAAAATTACTCAATACATCAATAAAGCGACGGCCAAGCTGTCCCTGTTCTTGGCTTTCTCCTTGATAGAAAGCAATCGATTCAGCATTGTCTCGCACATGAACCAAGCCATAGCGAAAGTCTGCTTCACGCCGTAGCTGAATGAAATTTAGCGAAATCAACTTTCTAGCTAAGACGGCAACAATGACCGTACCAACCAGGGCATAAATTAATAGAAAGATGGCTAGATTTTTAGACAATGCCCAAAGAATACCTGTAAATGCCAACACGTCAATCACTGATCTTAAGACCAGTAGCAGATACTCTAAGCTAGTTTTTGTGAAATTTTTAATATCTTCAGAAATCCGCTGGTCGGGGTTGTCAATATCTTCTTCTGAATTGATTTCGTAATAGGCACGATTGTTAAAATACTCGCTGAGGAAGTTGCCCGTCATCCATTCTCGCCAGCGTAATCCCAATAAATCTTGAACGTAGCCGTAATACACCGTAAATGGGGTAGCGATCGCAAACACGCCCGCATACACCCAGAAAAATTGCCAAAATCTGGGGGCATCCTTCTCGGCCAATGCGGTTGTAAAAAAGTTGCTGACATAGCTAATGATCACGTTCATGCCGCTCACAGATAGCAACAGCAGCAACAGCAATGTCAACAAACCCCACTGTTGCCAACGGGGCAGAATGCGATCGCGCCACGCAAAGGCAGCAATCAGCGGCACAATAATCCCAGCTGCCACAACGTAGATCAGTGGAGAATTGACGATGCCATTAATGTTGCCAACCAACCCTTCTGCGGTTTGCCCCATAAACTCTGGAAAAATCCACTGGCAGATCTGTGTAATAGCAGCCACTACGACAAACAGAAACGCAAATAGGAATACCAGTAGCAACGCTAATAGGCCAAAAAAGACTTTGCCGCCGCCATTTTCGGTCGGGAACCAGTAGGGTTGGGCGATCGCCACGAAGCGATTCCACAGCCGCCAATCAAACCGACTGAGACGATTTAGGGATGGTCTAGGAGTGTCTGCGGTCATGCCAAGTTTTACGTCAAAAGAGTGGTCTAGATTGACTATTGTATGAGCACAGAGTCAAAACAAACTGAGCTGATTGGGTGGAAAATCGGCGGCGATCGCATTCCACGGTAGCTCAGGAACAGGGACACCATGCTGTTCGAGCAGGTGTTGCATGTAGCGGGCATTGACTGGAGAGTTGACCTCAGTTGGGCAGTGGACAAAGAAATAGATCTGTTGACCCGCGCGCAGCCAGGTATCGAGTTGAGCCACCCACTCATGCATCAATGAGTCGTTCATCTCTAGTGTGGGGTGGCTAATGTAGCGCACCAGCGTGAAATCGGCTGTGGGGATTTTAGTAACTGGCACTCGTGGCTTGCGCCGTTCAGAATCTAACTCAGGATTATCAGGGCAATCGTAGATCGCTCGCGTATCTAGCATGACGCGTCCCACCCCTCGTTGCTGAAGTAGAGCCGTCAATTCGGGTGCAATATCAGCCCGAAACCAGGCCAAATGTCGTACTTCCAACGCGAAAGTGGCCTGAGTAGTTTGTAGTGCGTCCAAAAAGGATTTGAGGTCGTCAATTTGGGACGGGCTGTAGCTGGGCGGCAATTGGATAATCAGCGGCCCCAAGCGATCGCCCAACCCACTCATGTGATGGATGAAGGCGATCGCGTCCTCCACTTGCGGCATCAGTAGACCTTGATGTGTCACATCTCGCGGCAGCTTCAGGCAAAACTTAAACCCGCTCGGTGTTTCAGCTATCCAGCGGTTTACCGTCACGGCATCAGGCACAGAGTAAAAGGTTGTGTTGCCTTCTACAGTCGTAAAGCGACGGCTATAAAGGCGCAAAAAGTCTGCCGCGCGACTCCCTTTGGGAAACAAATCACCGACCCATGCTTTGTAACCCCAAACTGCACATCCCATTTGAAAGTTCATTCTATGCTTCGCAACCGCTGACGCGAATATTCTGCATCTTTTCCTCCCCCTCTCCCGCATGATATGAGCTGCGCACCAGGGGACCCGATCGCACATGATTAAAGCCGAGTTCGCGGGCGATCGCCCCCAATTGGTCAAATTCCTCCGGCGTCCAATACTTTTGCACAGGCAAATGCTCTAGGGACGGGCGCATATATTGACCCAGCGTCAGGCGATCGCAGCCCACAGCTCGCAAATCGTGCAGTGTTTCGACTAGCTCCGCTGTCGTTTCACCATGCCCCAGCATTAAGCCCGACTTGGTTGGAATCGACAGGTCAAGCTGCTTCACCCATTGCAAAACTTGCAGCGATCGCTCATACTTAGCCCCGCGCCGTACCGGAGCCTGGAGCCGTCGCACCGTTTCTACATTATGGTTGTAGCAAGCAGGCTGCGCTGCTACCACCGTAGCCACCCGCTCCTGCTGCCCACTAGCGCCCGATAGCCCGCCCCAAAAGTCCGGCGTCAGCACCTCAATTTGCGTATCTGGGTTGGCTAGCCGCACCGCCGCCATGGTTTGGGCAAACCAGCCCGCACCACCATCCGCCAAATCATCCCGCGCCACCGATGTTAATACCACATAGCGCAACCCCAACAGCTGCACTGCCTCCGCCACCTTCTGCGGCTCCTGCGGATCAAGCGGCATCGGCGCATGCCCCTTATCCACCTGGCAAAACCCACAGGCTCGGGTGCAGACAGGACCCATTAACAAAAACGTCGCCGTTTTTTGGGCATAACACTCGCCCCGATTGGGACAGCGCCCCTCTTCACAAATAGTATGAATTTGCCGCTGCTTAATAATTTGCTGCACGGCTGAAATTTCACTGGCCTTGCCGATCGGTCGGCGTAACCATTTGGGCATACTGATAAAGGACAATTCTGAAGGCGATTTTGAGGGCGATCGCACTGTTCCAAGATCCGGCACCTGATCGGCCATCTGATTCATATCTCGCTGATTCATGTCTCAGAGATCTCCCATCTCAACGTCCAGAGGCTACACTAGTGCATACTGAAATTATGACAGCTTGCACAAAGCTAGTTTGCTCCAGCGTTCATTTACCGTCTGTTCCTTCAGTCACCACCCGAGGAGTCCCGTCGTGGCAAGTCATAAAATCTTAGTTATCGATGACAGCCGAGTCATTCGCAACATGGTGCGCGATATGTTGCCCAAGGGTAACTTTGAGGTGCTGGAGGCGAAAGATGGGGTAGAAGGGATTAATCTAATTAATCAAGAACGCCCTAACCTAATCATGTTAGATTTTCTATTGCCCCGGATGAGCGGGTGGGAAGTGTTTCAGGCGATTCAGGCCAAACCCGAGCTGCGCGCGCCGCTGGTGCTGATGTCGGGTCGTAAAGAGGAAGTAACCGAAAAGCTACCGGAACCTTTCGAATATTTTGAGTTTATCGAAAAGCCCTTCGAACAAAAGCAGCTCATTGAAGCCATTAAATCATCAATGGCTAAGTTTAAGAAATGGCCGCAGGCTGTGCCGTCTGCCGCTGCGGTTGCCGCCGCTGCCGAATCTGCCGCTGGGGCTGCCGAACTCGCGTCCCTCACCGAAAAGGTGACAAAGATGCAAGGCGAAATCGATACGCTGAAGAAACAGATGACGCAATTGCTTACCTTTATTAAGCAAAAGCTAAAATAGTCCCAATCAGATTGGTCGCCCGACAGTAGGGATGAAGCATTTGTATCAGTATCTAGTGGCTGCGGCTAAGATATCGGTACAAATGCTTCATCCTTACATCAGTATCTAGTGGCTGTGGCCAGAATATGGAGAAGAGGAGGATTTCGCCTACGAGTGTTTGAGAGTCAACGGACATGGCAGCGCCATGGTTGTGTAGGGGCATGGCACTGCCATGCCCTCTCAGAATGTGTAACATCTCATGTTTTGGACAAGGGCATGGCATTCTCATTTTTTGGATAAGGGCATGGCACTGCCATTTTCGGACAAGGGCATGGCATTGCCATGCCCCTACAGCAGTTCCAGGCGCGGCTCTCAACCGTTCCTGGCACACCCAAACGGCTCAATCTAGCTCCCGCCGTCCCTCTAGTGCCCGTGCCAGGGTGACTTCATCCGCATATTCTAGGTCGCCGCCCATGGGCAGGCCGAAGGCAATGCGGGTAACTTTGGTGAAGGGTTTGAGCAATTGCCCAACGTAGAGGGTGGTGGTGTCGCC
Source organism: Synechococcales cyanobacterium PMM_0085 (assembly GCA_949127705.1). Classification (GTDB taxonomy): domain Bacteria; phylum Cyanobacteriota; class Cyanobacteriia; order Elainellales; family Elainellaceae; genus CASBQJ01. Next base: position 33 of record CASBQJ010000193.1, on the reverse strand, counting down.
TTCCACGCTAGGGCTAATGGCCATGATCACTTC
>CASBQJ010000192.1 GCA_949127705.1 Synechococcales cyanobacterium PMM_0085 | reverse complement strand
ATCTCTGCAAAATTCATAGCTTTAGAAAAGAATAGCGATCGCGCTTACTGGTTAATTGATGCTATTTCAGAAAATCTGTAACGCTGAGCTGCAATTTTGGCATCCGACTTGGCATCCAAAAATGTTGCTCTGGCAGGTCATCGATTTAGCATTTATCCACTATGCAATCTATTTCTAAAAGCTGGATGAAAAATGCTTAGATAATGATTAAAATAAGTTAAGAAAATCTTTATCCCCATAGAAAACCAATAACTTAACAAAGTTTAAGCCATTCCTCATCTTTGCCAAAGGTATTTAGAGCATATTAAAATCATGTCCTACATTTTACCGCCATGCCCCCTCATATCTTGGTCATTGATGATCAAATTAGCCTGCCTCGTTTTATTGCCATGGAGCTTAATGCAGAAGGCTATCACGTCAGCATTAGCTGTGATAACATTGCTGAATTATCGGCTATTCGGAATTTGAAGCCTGATTTAATTGTACTCAACTGGGAATTGCGAAGCGCCTCAGGGTTTGAGATTTTACGTCAACTAAAATTAGATCACAGTCCAGCCCCGGTTGTAGTGATCACCGTTGAAGAGGAGCGGGCTTGTTACTTACCGCTGGAGTTAGGCATACATACCTGTCTGATCAAGCCATTTTCTATGAACGATTTGCTAAAAGCAATTGAATTTAACTTGAAAGGTAAAAAACAAATATTGGAAGGTTATGCTTGTAACTAAAACAGATTTTTTGATAAATAAACTATGAGTGCTGCTGATATTGCTCAGACTATTCAGTTAATCATTGCTCCAGTCGTACTAATCACAGCCTGTATGTTATTTCAAAATGGCATCTTGCTGCGATACGCTAGCATTGGACAGGGGATTCGCGCGCTAGCTCACGAACGATTTGAACTGCTGAAATCTGGAAAGGCCGAAGATACGTTTAATCTAGAGCGAATCCAAGCAATCGATCGTCAGCTGCCGTTGCTCACTCGCCGTCATCGCTTAATCCAAAAAGCCGCGTTGTTGGCCTACAGTGCGATCGCGATCTTTATCTTCACCATGTTTGCGATCGCGCTTTCCGTTGCTCTCAATGCTGGAATAGTCGGAACAATCGCTTTAATGTTGTTTCTGTTTGGCACTGGCGTATGGCTCGTCGGTATTTTCTTCACGGCCACAGAAATCCGCACCTCTCATCGTGCCATTTGCTATGACGTGAACCAAATTACATCCTTGAAAAGTCTCTATTAGAACACTTCAGTCAGATCATTGATGCGGGTGGAATTAAACATTCAACTACCCCTTGACTCTCCCCTCGACTGGAGACTGCATGATAAACACAGAACCTTTTGGCTAGCAGACATCATGCAACTCAAAAAACATCTGACTGGATTGACCCTAGGGGGATTCACGCTACTTTCCCTCAGCATGGCAGGCTGTAGCACAAGTTCTCCAACCTCTGCCACATCTACGGCTGCATCTCCCGCATCAGAAGTGGCTCAAGGTGCAATGCCTGGAATGAACCACGGTGCAATGGACATGAGCCTTGGACCTAAAGATGAGTTTTTTGACCTGCGCTTTATTGATGGCATGACTCCTCACCATCAGGGTGCAGTAGTCATGGCACAGGAGGCGCTGGAGAAATCGAAGCGCCCTGAAATTCGGCAGCTGGCGGAGGCAATCATTGCTGCCCAAACCACAGAAATTTCGCAAATGAACAGCTGGCGAACCGCTTGGTATCCGCAGGCGGACGACACGCCGATGATGTATAGCACCGAGATGGGGCACATGATGCCGATGTCGGCTGACATCCGCGACAGCATGATGATGAGCGGCGATTTGGGAGCGGCGGATGATCAGTTTGACCTGCGCTTTATGAATGCCATGCTGCCGCATCACCAGGGCGCGTTGGTGATGGCACGGGAGGCGTTGGAGAACAGCGATCGCCCCGAAATTCAGCAGCTAGCGACTGCCATTTTGAGTTCTCAGCAGGCCGAAATCGACCAGATGACCCAGTGGAAAAAAGACTGGTACGGTCAATAGTCAACAGGCAGTCACAATCGGCAGTCGGCAATCGCAATCCACACCCTAGCAGCGCAGTGATTTGAACTGCGGTTAAACTCCATGACACTACAGCTTACAGTTTCTAACATGGCCTGCTCTGCCTGTGCAGACACCATTACCAAGGCCGTGCAGGCCGTTGACCCAACCGCTGAAGTAACGGCTGACCCCAAAACAAAACAGGTCAACATTGACACTCAAGCGTCTGAAATGACCGTGCGCGAAGCGATCGCCACCGCTGGCTATACCGCGACCTAACCGTCTGTAAACCGAATCTAGACGCGCGTGAAACAGGGATGGTTCGGGTCAGATGCGCCCGAACCATCTACTTTATGGAGTGTTAGCAATGGTGCAGGCCACATTGAAATTACAGGGCATGAGCTGTGCCGCTTGTGCCCACAATATTGAAACCGCGATGCAATTGGTGGCAGGGGTCAGCGAGGGCAGCGTCAACTACGGGGCAGAGCAAGCCTCTGTCACCTATGATCCCCGCACCACAAGCCTGCCCCAAATTCAGGCGGCGATCGCCGATGCGGGATATGGAGCCTACCCGCTGCAAGACACCAATCCACTGGTAGCAGACGACGTTGAAACGGCACGGCGGCGGACAGAAACCCAAGTCTTGCTCCGTAAGGTTTGGGTGGGCGGCATTCTCAGCGGCTTGCTGGTAATTGGCGGACTACCCATGATGATGGGGCTACATCTACCGCTGATCCCCGCCGAGTTACACCATCCCTGGGTACAATTTGTGCTGGCCACTCCGGTGCAGTTTTGGTGTGGCCGCTCTTTTTACACCAACGCCTGGAAAGCGTTTAAGCGCCACAACGCCACCATGGATACACTAGTGGCGATCGGCACTGGGGCGGCCTATCTCTATTCGGTTGTGGCAACGCTCAATCCAGGAATTTTTACCGCTCAAGGGTTACCCGCCCATGTTTATTACGAATCGGCAGCGGTGGTAATTACGCTGATTTTGCTAGGGCGGCTGTTAGAAAACCGCGCCAAGGGGCAAACGTCAGACTCAATTCGCCTGTTGATGGGATTACAGCCTCAGACGGCACGGGTGCTGCGCCACGGGCAAGAAGTGGAGGTGGCGATCGCCGATGTACAGCTCGGGGATGTGCTGGTGGTGCGCCCCGGCGAAAAGATTCCGGTGGATGGCGAGATTACCCAGGGGGCTTCGACCGTGGATGAGTCGATGGTGACGGGTGAAAGTGCCGCTGTTAAAAAGCAGGTGGGCGATGCCGTAGTGGGAGCCACGATTAATCAAACGGGAAGCTTTCAGTTTCGCGCCACCCGAGTGGGGAAAGATACGTTCCTGGCTCAAATCGTTGGCTTAGTGCAGCAGGCGCAGGGTTCTAAAGCGCCAATTCAGCGGTTGGCTGATCGGGTGACGGGCTGGTTTGTCCCGGTTGTGCTGGCGATCGCGATCGCCACCTTTGTGCTGTGGTATGTGCTGATGGGCAACATCACCCTGGCAGTGACGACCACCATGGGCGTGTTGATTATTGCCTGCCCCTGCGCCCTGGGCTTAGCCACGCCGACCTCAATCATGGTAGGCACAGGCAAAGGGGCAGAAAACGGCATTTTGATCAAAGGGGCAGATAGCCTAGAGCTGGCGCAGCAGCTAGACCTGATTGTGCTCGACAAAACCGGAACCTTGACCCAGGGCAAACCCACCGTCACCGATTTTGTCACTGTCGCAGGGACGGCGAATGGCAATGAGCAGCGATTGCTCCATCTGGCCGCCAGCATAGAGCAGCTCTCTGAGCATCCGTTAGCCGCAGCGGTTGTGCGCTACGCCCAGGCACAGAACGCGAGTGTAGGCATAGCGGGCACAGGCAATCTAGAGCCACAGGTGCAGGACTTTTTGGCGATCGCTGGCAGTGGCGTCCAGGGATCGGTGGCGGGGCAGCTGGTGCAAATTGGGACGCAGCGCTGGCTCAGTGAACTGGGGGTAGAAACTCAGGCGCTGCAACCCCAGCGAGACCAGCTGGAGCCGCTGGGTAAAACGGTAATTTGGATGGCGGTCGATGGCACGCTGCACGCCATTATGGGCATTGCCGATGCGCTCAAACCCTCGTCGGCTCAGGTGGTTCGCACCCTGCAACGGATGGGATTAGAGGTGGTGATGCTGACCGGAGACAACCGCCGCACCGCAGAGGCGATCGCCCACGAAGCTGGAATTACCCGCGTTGTAGCAGAGGTACGTCCCGACCAAAAAGCCGAGCAGGTACGGGCGCTGCAAGCGGCTGGCCAGCGAGTCGCCATGGTAGGCGACGGCATTAACGATGCCCCAGCCCTAGCGCAAGCCGATGTGGGGATCGCCATTGGCACCGGGACTGATGTGGCGATCGCCGCCAGCGACATCACGCTAATTTCGGGCGATCTGCAAGGCATTGTCACCGCCATCCAGCTATCGCGTGCCACCATGCGCAACATTCGCCAAAATCTATTTTTTGCCTTTATCTACAACGTCGCAGGCATCCCCATTGCCGCAGGCATTTTGTTCCCGCTGTTTGGCTGGCTGCTCAATCCCATGCTGGCCGGGGCGGCAATGTCGATTAGCTCCGTTTCAGTGGTGACCAATGCGTTGCGCCTACGCCACTTTCAACCAAAGTGATCGCTATTCCAAATTATCTCCACATTGAGGGTTGGCATGAATATCTTATTTTCAAAAAAAATAGTTCTTAAGCGGCCAGCCCTGTTGGGATCACTGCTGAGTCTGGGAGTGCTGCTCGGTGCTATGCCAGGGACGACGCTATTGAAGACAGAGGCGATCGCCACTCTCCCCCCTCCAGAACATGCAGCCACTCAGGCGCACCCGCCCGCCGTCCACAGCTCCATGAACCATCAGCGCGAATATCGCCGGATTGACCAGCCGCTGAGCCACAACATTATTGTCAGCGTCGGGGGGCTGGCGCTGATGCTAGCCGAACTCTGGTGGTTTTTGCTGAGCCAGCCCCAAGCGCGCCCTCTGGTCACGTCGGCTCCGCCCCCAGACAACGCGACAGCAGGCGAAGAGCATCCCTAACGCTTTTTAGCAAACAGCCCAAATAGCCCGCCGCTGGCTGGCGGCTGAGTTTTCTTGGCAGCACTAGGCGCACTAGGTGGAGTTGGCGCAGTCGGAGCAATATTAAACTTCTTGGCATACATCAGCGCCAGCGGATCTTCAGCATTGAGCTTGAGCGCTTGGCGGAAGTGAACCTTAGCCATAATCGGCAGATCTTGCATTAAATATGCCTTGGCCAGCAGGGAGTGATACTCAGCTTTGTGGGGATCAATCTTCATCGCATCCTGTAGCTCTCGCACGACCATCGCCCAATTTGCCTTGATGGCGTACTCCTGGGCTCGATGATAATGGCGCTGCGCGTAATCTACAGTGGACTTGTCAGAATCCGCAAAGGTGGCCGTATATTGCATCGGCGGCGGTGGGGTTGGAGCCGCCATAATCCCAGCCCGTTTTTCGCGGATCATGGGCCCGCCCATCTTCATCTGCAAGTAGGCTAAGTTCAGTTCGCCCAGCTGCTGCGTTATCGTTTCAAACTGAATGAGCGGGATGTATTGCGTTTCGGCTAATTTTGAGACGGACTGCTCGTAGAATACATCGACCTCGGTGAGGGCGGTTTCTAACAAGCGCCGCGCCACGTCACTGGTCGGCGCAAACGGATCGTCCCGATTCATCCGCCGCACCCGAAACCGCAGCAGAGCCAAGTTTTCAGCTCTGCCTTTATCTTGCTTCAACTTTTGGTAGGTAGGACTCACCAATCGCGCAAACATTTGAGTTGCCGCATTGCCCGTTTCGCGATCGGCGTTGATATAGCTATCGGGATGAAGCAGTTTTGCAATCGAGCGATAGCGCTTCAACACTCGCCGATCGTCCGCTGTCACAGACAAACCCAACACAGCGTAGGGATCTGAAAATTGCCGCAGCCAGTCAGGGGAGAAGGAAATCTGTGACATCGATGAGCGTCTTGGGTAAGGAAGTCTAGACTAATT
>CASBQJ010000191.1 GCA_949127705.1 Synechococcales cyanobacterium PMM_0085 | reverse complement strand
GCTTGGGCTGACGCCACAATCACGTCAGTATTGGCACCATGACCCGAGAAAAACCGATCTTCGTATTGTAAACGAATCGTAACTTCGCCAATGGCGTCAATCCCAGCGGTAACTGACTGCACGGAGTATTCGATCAGCTGATTGGGGATATTGACCACTCGGTTAATCGCTTTATACACCGCATCCACAGGGCCCGTCCCGATCGCCGCATCCATTAGCTCTTCGCCCTCGGGAGTACGGATAATGACGGTGGCCGTTGGGCAGGCATGATCGCCGCACGATACTTGCAAGTGCTCTAGCTTAAACAGCTCTGGAGCCTGCTGAATTTCGTCGTTGACGATCGCCTCTAGATCGCGATCGCTAATGTCTTTTTTCTTATCGCCTAGTTCTTTGAACCGCAGAAAGGCTTTGTTCAAATCTTGGTCAGATAGGTCAAAGCCTAGCTCCTTCAGCCGCGTCCGAAATGCATTGCGCCCCGAATGTTTGCCCAGCACAATTTGATTGTCGTTCAGCCCAATGGACTGGGCATCCATAATCTCATAGGTCAGCTTATGCTTCAACACGCCGTCTTGGTGAATCCCCGACTCGTGGGCAAAGGCATTTGCCCCGACGATCGCCTTGTTGGGTTGCACTAGCATTCCCGTCAAGTTGGAAACCAGACGAGACGTTTTATATAGCTGACGGGTATCGATATGGGTCAATGGCGCTTCCGAATCGACCGGGCGGCCAAAAAATGGATTGAAGTATTGACGGCGCACATGCAGCGCCATCACCAGTTCTTCTAAAGCCGCGTTGCCCGCGCGCTCCCCAATGCCGTTGATGGTGCACTCTAGCTGGCGCGCCCCGGTTTTTACGGCTTCTAAAAAGTTGGCGACGGCCATCCCTAGGTCATTATGGCCATGGACAGAAATAATTGCCTGGTCAATATTGGGCACGTTTGCTTTAATCCCCTGAATCAACGCGCCAAACTCGCTAGGAGTGAGGAAGCCAACGGTATCAGGGATATTGACGGTGGTTGCCCCAGCGGCGATCGCCCTCTCCAACATCAGATACAAAAATTCCGGGTCAGAGCGGCCCGCATCTTCGGGTGAAAACTCAACATCTGCCACCAGCGACTTCGCATAGGCCACCATGTCGGGCACAATATCTAGCACCTCAGCCCGCGTTTTTTTCAGCTTATACTCTAGGTGAATATCGGATGCCGCAATAAACGTATGAATCCGAGGCTTGGCCGCAGGCTTGACCGCATCGGCAGCCGCCTTAATATCTTGCCGAGTCGCACGCGCCAGCCCACAGATAATTGGCCCAGTTTCGCTGCCCACCTGTTGGGCAATTTGCATCACCGCCTCAAAATCGCCAGGGCTAGCAAAGGGAAACCCTGCCTCGATCACATCTACTCCTAGTCGAGCCAGCTGCTTGGCAATGGTCAACTTTTCATCGACGTTGAGGGTCGCTCCAGGAGACTGCTCCCCATCCCGCAGAGTGGTATCGAAGATGATGATGCGATCAGACGAATCAGAGTTAGCGATCGGCGTATTCATAACGAACTAAGTAGCAAATTATAGTATTTATCTTAGGTGGAGTGTTTCTAGTTACCACCCCCTGACTGGATCATTCTTCTCGGTAAGCCTAGCATTGGCCGCCAAACGACGGGTAATGCCCATCATGCCTACCTTAGTGACTTGCTATTGGCCATCTAGCTTTTCAATGTGCCCCCGGATATCATTTAGGTCAATGTAACGATCTGTAACATTGCGCAGTTCTCGGGCAATCATCCCCTCTGTAGAAACCACGGTAATCAGCGTGCTCTTAGAGCGGAGCAATTCGATCGCCCGCTCAAAATCACCATCCCCACTGAACAAAATCACCCGGTCATACTGGTCAACCGTATTGAACATATCCACAACAATCTCAATATCTAAGTTTGCCTTCTGGGAGTAGCGCCCAGAGGTGTCATCGTAATATTCTTTCAGGATTTTTGTGCGAACCGTATACCCCAAACTGATCAGAGCATCTCGAAATCCTCGTTGATCTTGAGGATCTTTTAACCCGGTATACCAAAACGCATTGATCAACTCCACATCCGGATCGCTGGTGAAGTAATCTAATACTCGCCTTGGGTCAAAAAACCAGCCATTTTTTTGTTGAGCATAAAACATATTGTTCCCGTCAACAAAAATTGAAAGGCGACTCATAGAAGACATAAAAATAAAGCCTAAGATTTACAGTGAAAATTGAAATAAATGCCCCAAGTATAACAACTGACCTCAAATATGCTGGCGATCGCCAATCTTAGCAAATTCAACCCAAGAATTAAAAATAATGCCCGTAGGAGGATGCTGATCTGACAAACTTTATGCTGCAGTGAAGCTGGGGTCATGTAGCTGGCTTGCTGCAGGATCATCCAACAGTAGCGAGGATGTTGGGCTGCATAGCCTCAACTCCACCTGGGATTTTTCAGCGATCCCAGAAGCCGAGTCAGACAATCAGGATCAAAACAACGTTTATCAGGTCACAGCAATTCTAACTCATTCAACTTTAGGTAACCTTTTAGAGCGGTTATATCGAGGTGGGAAGCATTAGTAATTTGTCTGGTTTTGGATCAAATTTTTTAGATCAAGTTTTAAATGCAAACATCTTTTACTAAATGCCGTCGAAAGTACGTTTATCTAACTATCTAATCCATTCTATCGAATGCTCGAAATGGCTAGTAAGATGCCAGCAGCTTAACCCTGCCACTCAAGCACGACACCCTACTCTGTCGCCAAGTCCGCATACGAACACCAGTCGCTCCAGCTTCCAGCATAAAGCTTCGTCTGAGATAGACCTGCTAACTCTAACGAGAGTAAGTTGACGCAAGCGGTCACTCCAGACCCACAATAAACCACAATCTCTGATGCCAATGTAAGCTCAGCCCAGTGCTGCTGCTGGTCGGCAAGGGGACGGATATATCCTTGTGCATTCGTGACAGATTGCCAGGGATAGTTGACTGCGCCCGGAATATGTCCGGCGATTGGGTCAATCGGTTCGCGTTCTCCACGATAGCGATCGCCCTCTCGAGAATCGACCAATACGATCCCAGGCTGTCCCTGCCGCGATCGCACCGCTATAATATCCAACACATCTGTGCGTTGAATCCGGGGAATAAAATGGCCAAATTGGCTAACAGGCACAGCATCTGTGACTGGATACCGAGCGGCTTGCCATTGGCTAAACCCTCCATCCAATACCGCAACGCGCGCATGTCCCAAGTGACGCAACAGCCACCAAAACCTGGCAGCATAGGCAAAGCGAGCATCATCATAGGCAACCACCCAGGTTGGCTCGGGTTCAGATGCGGAAGCGATCCCCGCTGCGGCCAATTTTGCCGCCAATTGGCTGGGTTCGGGGAGGGGATGGCGACCTCCATATTTCCGTACAGGGCTAGATAAATCATGATTGAGGTCGAAGTAATGGGCACCTGGAATATGACCTTGCTGGTACTGCCGCCGCCCTAGGTCTGGATCAGTCAGCGAAAACCGACAATCGGCGATCGCCACTCGGGGATGATTTAAATGCTCAGCTAGCCAAGCGGCTGACACAACGTGGGTAAACGATTCAATTTCAAGTTCCATCAGTTGTCCCTGCTGCCAAAGATTAATCTACAGCTAGCACAGTTTCCACTGCAGCAAGCGTTTGACTTAAACGATATATTTCCCCAAAACGATTATGTTCCAGCTGTAATCTTTCGGTGGCACCCTAGCCTAACAGCCAACCAAATCTCAGTGGAAAACCTGATCCCCCCTGATCTAGCAATTAAACATACTAAGAGAATCCGACTAAGAAAACCCGAAACATTAGCCCCGTCGATCCATCAGCCATTGCTTTCAACAATCATTTTTTTAGCCCATAACATTCCACCCTCTTACTGATCCCAGTTTTAGCAGCGTGAGATAGATTCTGCCAAAGCAGGGAATTCTAAGGAGAAATCGAGACTACTATGGACTATTTGATCCATGCCAACCATTGCCTTTGCAGCGTTTTGCAGCGAATGAAGCGAGATTCCTTCTGTGAACTATCTTGATCTTGAGAAGCCAAAAGTTCTGATTGTAGATGATCACCCCTCCAGCCGAATGACCGCAGTAGCGCTCTTATCGATTGAGGGATACGACGTTTTAGAAGCAGAAAGCGGGTCTGCCGCCTTAGAGGTAGTTGAGCAGACCCCTCCCGATCTGATTCTGTTGGACGTCATGATGCCGGGAATGGATGGCTATGAAGTATGCCGCCAGCTTAAACAAGATGAGGATACCCGCCTCATTCCTGTCATTTTTGTCACAGCATTGAACGATCGTCGGGCCAGGTTGCGAGGGATTGAAGCCGGAGGTGATGACTTTCTATCGAAGCCGTTTGACCAGCTCGAATTGTCGGCACGGGTGAATTCACTGGTACAGCAGAAACGGCTGAATGAAGACTTAGAGCATGCTGGACAAGTGCTATTTTCGATCGCTCGCACGGTTGAAAGCCGTGACCCTAACACGGGTGATCACTGTGAGCGATTGGTAACGTTGGGTAAAGCATTGGGCAAATTTCTCAATTTGTCTCGAGTTGAGCTGCGAGATTTAATGTGGGGTGGGTACTTGCACGATATTGGTAAAATTGGGATTCCTGACTGTGTGCTGCTCAAGATGGGAGAGCTAACGACCGCTGAATGGGATGTGATGCGCCAACATGTACTGATTGGGGAACGCATTTGTCAGCCGCTAAGAACCATGCAGGGTGTGGTGCCCATTATTCGGCATCATCATGAGCGCTGGGATGGCTCTGGGTACCCAGATGGGTTGGTCGGTAGCAAGATTCCTTACTTGGCTCAGGTGTTTCAGATGATTGATATTTATGATGCTTTAACCAGCGAACGGCCGTATAAACCTGCGCTTTCTGCCGATGATTCATTAGCCATCATGGTTCAAGAAACGGCTAAAGGGTGGCGTAATCCCGACCTTATGCAACAGTTTGCCTCTTTTATCAGCAGCAGTAACAAAGCCGCTGCTTAAGCTAGCTTCACCGCCTGACTTTTGGCCTCACGGCAATCTCGTTAACCGTATAGCCGAAGCGCGGTATACTCCCTTGAGAACCGATTTGAGCGCCGACTGATTCAGACACATATGTTAGCAGTAGCAATTTTGGCCGCAGGCCGGGGCACTCGGATGCGATCGCACCTCCCTAAGGTTTTGCATGAGTTGGCAGGGCGATCGCTAGTTGAGCGCGTCTTGGCTAGCCTGAACGAGGTGCAGCCCACTCGACACCTGGTGATTGTGGGCTATGAAGCAGACCTGGTGCGGCAGTCGCTGGGGCATCTGGCTCATCTAGAATTTGTAGAGCAAGTCGAGCAATTGGGCACGGGGCACGCGGTGCAGCAGGTTTTGCCTCATTTGCAGGGCTTTGAAGGAGATTTGCTGGTGTTAAACGGGGACGTGCCGCTGTTGCGCCCTAGAACCCTAAATCAATTGCTCCAAACGCATCGGCAAGCGGGTAACGCCGCTACTATCTTGACGGCACAAATGTCTGAGCCAAACGGCTATGGCCGGGTATTTTGTGATAGCCAAAATCGAGTGACGCAGATTGTGGAAGACCGCGACTGTACGACGGCACAACAGCAAAACGGTCGGATTAACGCCGGAATTTACTGTTTTCGCTGGGCTGATTTGGCCGAGGTGTTGCCCAAGCTGCAATCGAATAACGATCAAAAAGAATATTATTTGACCGATGTCGTTAACTTCTTATCTCCCGTTATGGCGGTAGACGTAGACGACTACCAAGAAATTTTGGGGATCAACGATCGCCGCCAGATGGCAGATGCCTACGGCATTTTGCAGACTCGAGTCAGAAACGACTGGATGGCGGCTGGGGTGACGCTGCTTGATCCTGGCAGCATCACGATTGACGACACAGTAGAGCTGGAGCCGGATGTGGTGATTGAACCGCAAACTCATTTGCGCGGCAAGACCATTGTGCGGGCGGGCAGTCGCATTGGCCCTGGAACGCTGGTGGAAAATAGCGAGATTGGGGAGAATGTGACCGTTGCCTTTTCTGTGGTCACGGATAGCCAAGTGCATGCAGGGGCACGAGTGGGGCCTTATGCCCATTTGCGGGGGCATGTGCAGGTCGGCCATGGCTGTCGCGTCGGTAATTTTGTTGAGCTGAAGAACACAACTCTGGGCGATCGCACCAATGTAGCGCATCTGTCGTATTTGGGTGATGCGACACTGGGAACTCGCGTCAATGTAGGGGCCGGTACCATTACCGCCAACTACGATGGCGTCAAGAAGCACCCAACCGTGATTGGCGATCGCAGCAAAACTGGCTCGAATAGCGTGTTGGTGGCTCCCTTGACGCTAGGGGCAGATGTGACCATTGCCGCCGGGTCAACCGTGACGGACAACGTGCCAGATGACTGCCTGGTGATTGCTCGTGCTCGCCAAGTAGTAAAACCGGGCTGGCGGCTTTCCCCCCATCCGGATGCTCCTGAGTAACCCCCTTGAAGGGTTACTCTATCGCATTGCCTGCGGCCAAACTATCCGGAGAGGCGTCTGGGTGGGTGAATACTGATGGAGATAGTGACCTGCTCAGTTTGGCGTCAAGCAACGCGATTTGGTAGGGGTAAGCAGGAGGCAAAAACCATGCAGGCAGCTCTACAGCAAGCGGGTCAGTTCGCAGAGGTGTTGGGCGATACGCGCTCCGCGCAGGCAAGCCAACGCCCACGTTATCAGGTGGAATTAGACTGGCTGGGCAGCCAGGTAGAAGAATTTTTTCGAGAGCAAAATATTTTCTTAGCCGTTCGCTGTGCCTTCCAGCAGGGACGATTATTGGTCGTCGGGAACCATCGCGCCGGCGAAGCAGTAGAACCAAAGCGGGTGATGCGATCGCTAGAGCATTTGATGCAGTCGTTTCAGCTCACGATGACGCAGCCAGTGGGGCTGTATTTAAGGGTGGCAGGACAGCCTAAGCCCTATGTCCGCTGTCAGTTTATGGTGCGATCGCCGCATCAGCCGCCCGCTGATACCGCAGCCCAAGCAACCGGGTTAACGAGTCAGACATTGGCACTAACGACAGACGCGCCGAACTGGCTAGTCGGCGAGACGTTAGTGCTAGAGCCGCAGGCACCCGCCCTGGATCGCTCCACGTTACCGTCATCTCTAGTTGAAACTTGGACTAGCATTCGGCGCGCCAGTCAGCAGATTCAACTAGGCAAATCTCGCGAGACGTTAAGCTGGGTGGCAGGGGTAGGCGCGGCGGGGCTAGCGGTCGGTGGCTACGCGCTCAGCCAGCCTTGTGTCACTGGAACTTGCTCCGAATTAAACACAGCTCAACTGCTGGGGCAGCGATCGGCGGCGTTACTGGACGTGGCGGCTACCCAATCTGATTTACATGCGGCTCAGCAGTATTTAGACGGAGCCATTGGGATGCTAGATGCGATCCCCATGTGGTCTAATCGCCGAGCAGAGGCGCAAAACTTGGCTCATGGTTATCGGCGGCAGGCGATCGCCTTAACCGAAATTACGACGGCCGCAAGTTTTGCCCAACAGGCTTTTCAGCAATCGCAACATTCGCTGCAAGATGCCGAAACCTGGCAAGCGGTTGAGGCACTCTGGAAAAGTGCGATTCAGCAGTTGGAGCAGGTGCCTGCCAATAGCGACTACTATCCGCTGGCGCAACAAAGCCTCAAGGAATCTCACGCCAGCTTGGCCAGCGTCCAAGAACGGATTCAGCAAGAGCAGCAAGGCCAGCAGGCTCTAGCGTTGGCAAAGCAAATGATGCGTCTGGCCGCTGAAAAACAGGCCAGTACAGCCGCAGCAAAAGATCCGCACCTAGCTCAAGTGATGTGGCAAGTGGCGATCGATCGGCTGCGCGATGTTCCGGCTAATACGACCTCTGTCTTTGAAGCCAAACGATTGCTCAACGTCTATGAAGATCGAGTCACGGCCACCACATCAGCCGCGCAGAAACCTCCCATTCCAGCGGTTCTCGATGCCAGCGCCGCTGGCTCTGATGC
>CASBQJ010000190.1 GCA_949127705.1 Synechococcales cyanobacterium PMM_0085 | reverse complement strand
CCCTATGGGCGGTCGGCAAATTCATGATGCCAATATCGTCGCTACGATGCTGACTGCTGGAATTGACCGACTCTTGACCCACAATGTCAGAGATTTTGATCGCTTCTCCGATTTAATCACGGTCATTCCTTTGGTTGCGACGACATGATCTTTCAAGAACTGGTACTAGAAAACTTCGGTCCTTACAAAGGGCGACAAGTATTCAACTTGCGCCCTGGCGAGGAACAGCAAACCATCATTCTACTGGGTGGCATGAATGGCGGCGGCAAAACCACGCTGATGGATGCCATTCGCCTCGCACTCTATGGACATCGCGCCCCCTGTTCAACTCGCGGCAATCTCAGCTACGCCGAATTTCTGAGGCAGTGTATTAATCGGCAGGCGCAAGATGCCACGATCGAACTGAGCTTCCAGCAAACACTAAATAACGAGCCGCAACCCACAGAATTTAGGATCTGTCGCACTTGGACTGAGCAGATTAACGGTCGAGACACACTGAATATTCTCACCAATGGCGAAATTGCACCCGATCTAGCGCAGAAGTGGGATGAACGCATTGAGGATTTGTTACCCCTAGGGATTTCTCGCCTGTTTCTATTCGATGGTGAGCAGGTTGGTGAACTCGCCGATCAAGATACACCACCGCAGTCTGTGATCAGCGCCATGCGATCGCTACTTGGGCTGGAATTGCCCGATCGCCTCTCCGCCGATCTCGATGTGTTGACCTCCCGCAAGCGTAAAGCCTTGGCAACGGCTCAAGAGCAGGCGCAGCTAATAGACCTAGAAAACCGATTGAAATCTCAGGAAAAAGAGCGGATCAACCTGTTTAATAAGAAGTCAGCCATTCAACCCAAGTTAGATCGGGCAGAGGAGAAATTACGGCAGGCAGAAGAACGGTTTCTATCTGAAGGTGGCAAAATTGCAGCAGAGCAAACCCAGCAAGAGAGGCAAT
Organism: Synechococcales cyanobacterium PMM_0085; assembly: GCA_949127705.1. Lineage (GTDB taxonomy): Bacteria > Cyanobacteriota > Cyanobacteriia > Elainellales > Elainellaceae > CASBQJ01. The sequence goes on along the minus strand of CASBQJ010000190.1, from coordinate 2,208 downwards.
TGCAGGAGGCAAGGGACAATGCTGATGCTCATCGTGCTGCCTTGCGAGAAATCGCATCTGGAGTATTGCCTTTGGCACTGATTCAGCCTTTACTTCAACAGGCAGAAGCTCAAGCTCAGCAGGACGTTCGACAACAGCAGCGGTCGGTTGCTAAAGAGCTGTTGGAAGAACGGAGTCAAAAGCTGCTCCAGTTTGTGAAGTCGCTGGACTTAGAGACAAAGAAGGTTAAGCAAATCCAATCATTTTTGGCGAAACAGGATAAAGCGATCGCCCAGGAAACGGTCGAAAACTGGCTAGGTGTGGATGTAGACACGCTTCATCAACTCACCAATACCCTGCAATACGCCCTGCCTCATCAGCTTCAAGTAGCAGCAGAACAGCTCAAGCAGCTTCAAGCCTGTCAGGAGGAAATTGAGACGATCGAACGCTATTTGGCGACTGCCGCTCCCCCAGAAATCTATGCCAAGTTAGTGCAGCAGGTACGGCAAGCGCAGACAGAAGTTGTGACCCTCAAAGCCGATCGCGAACATAGCCAGAGGCTTCTAGAACAGGCACAACAGACGATCGATCGTACCAAGCAAGAACTGATGGATTATGGCAAGCTGGCGATCGACCTCAAAAATGATGAGCACATGCTGGGGGCGATCGCTAAAGTCCAAGATACCCTCAAGGTCTTCCAGCAAAAGCTGAAACTTCGCAAGCTGAACCAGCTTGAAACCCTAGTGACAGAGTGCTTTCTCTACCTGCTGCACAAATCCAACCTGGTGCATCGCGTCCAAATTGACACCGAAACCTTCAGCCTTTCCCTGTTCGACTACGAAGGACAGCCCGTACCCAAACATCGACTTTCGGCAGGCGAAAAGCAGCTATTAGCAATTTCTTTGCTGTGGGGATTAGCCCGCGCCTCTGGTCGGCAGTTGCCCGTTGCGATCGACACGCCGCTCGGTCGGCTCGATTCTTCTCATCGCGCTAATTTGGTCGATCGCTACTTTCCCCATGCCAGCCATCAAGTGCTGCTGCTCTCAACCGATACCGAAATTAGCAAAGCAGAAGTGAAGCGGCTGAGAGAGAATGGAGCGATCGCCCGCGAGTATCTGCTGAAACACGACTCAGCCCTCCAGCAAACTGAAGTAAAATTGGGGTACTTCTGTTGACTAGAACCCATTGAAAAGGATTATGTCTTACAAAGACTTCACCTTAGAGCAAATCAATCAAATATTTGCAATTGCGATTCAAAGCAATCTGGATGTGTTTTCAGCCCACAAGCAGCCTATTCAAATTGATTCAGCCTTTGTCAGCCGCCTCGACTACAACACAACCTTAGCTTTAGCAATTAATACTGAAAAAGCTCGATCGGAGATGATCATTGCTCCTATCTTAGTAGAACTAAAACGGCTGACGGGCGATCGCATCAGCCTCTTTTCGGGAAGCGAATTTAATGTGGATGCCACTCAAGGACTAAATGGATTTGGCGATTTTATTATTAGCCTTTCTAGCCAACAGCTCTACATTGAAGCACCCGTTGCAGTTATCGTAGAAGCCAAAAACGAGAATATTAAAGGTGGATTAGCCCAGTGTCTTGCCACCATGATTGCAGCTCAACGGTTTAATCAACAGAAGGGAAATGCCATTGATACGCTCTATGGTGCAGTCACTACTGGCAACCAATGGAAGTTTCTTAAACTCGACGATACAACTGCTGCGATCGATAGTAAAGATTACTACATTGATCAGCTAGCCGATATTATGGGCATCTTGCTGGCAATGGTTGAAAACAACACTTCTCTAATCACTATTGCTTGAATCGAATTATGCTAGAACCTCCTGTCGATCGAGTTCGTATTTCCCAATCCGCAAAGGATCAACTAATCAAGCTCAAGCGCATCACTAAAATTGACCAGTGGAACATTCTCTGCCGATGGGCACTGTGTCGATCTTTGGCAGAACCCACGCCGCCATCACCTGTGGCGATTCCTACTGACAGCAATGTGGAGATGACTTGGCAAGTGTTTGGGGGGGCGATCGGAGACTTGTTAATTGTGGCTCTTAAGCAGCGTTGCCACACTGATAACTTGAACCTAGATAGTGAAACTCTAGCAATTCAGTTTCGTCTACATCTCCATCGTGGCATCGGATATTTATCAGCCGATCCAACGATTAGGGGAATTGAGAGCATGATTCAGACCGCAATGCTCCCTGGTCATTGGT
>CASBQJ010000189.1 GCA_949127705.1 Synechococcales cyanobacterium PMM_0085 | reverse complement strand
TGTTGGTTTAAGGCCAGTTGAGCGACCTGATGCCAGGTGTGGGCGTCTTTTTGCGCTTGGTTGTACTGCGTTTGCAGCTGTGCCTGGGCGATCGCCACATGAGTCAGCGCCTGGTCAAACAGCTGCATGGCCTCGACTGGGTTTCCCGATTGGGCCGCTTCTTCGATCAAGCGGCGAGGGCTACCCAGATTGGCCAGCCTCGCGTCTAATCCATACTCTGCCAGTTGGCGCGATTCATTTCTACCCGTTTTGCACCAGGTCGCAAAATGCTCACAGTTATTGGACAGCAAGTTGTACTGCTGTTCCCCCAGACGGCTGGCTGCTCGTTCAACCACCACATCGGCAATAAAACTCACGGAGTACGGCTTAGGGTAGACAGGATTGCCCCACGCAAATGTCGTGGACGATGTGCGGCTGACCGTCGGCGTGTCGCTGGCCTTGCTGTAGTGAATGACCGTGCCGTCACCACAGTCGATGCCGTGATGCTCATAGACGCCATCCATGTTTAATAGGGGGCGCATGACGTAAATTTGATCGCCTCTGGACATGGGGTAGGAAGGTAGAGGGGAGAGGGGAAAAAACGGAGTTAGCGATAGGCGCTGCGGAGGCTCTGCACCAAAATGATCAAGGAGGCGATCGCCATTAGCCCCCCCCAAAACCAGTAGGGTAGCAGCAAATTTTGGGCAATTTGGCCAGAATCGGACAGCATGGATTGACCGCCAATCACGGCTTGGCGAGTAAACAGGTAGTCCATTTGGTGGTAGGTGCTGATGCAAGCCTGCACGCCGAGCAGCTGCACGGCAAATATTTGCATCCAGCGGTGGGCATAGAGGGCTACGGCCAATACTCCAATGCCCAGCAGGGGAATGGCGACTAGGCCAAACAGCGATCGCACCCAAATCAGCGTTGATAAAATTAGTGCTCCACCCAGCAGCAATAGGGCTAGCTGCGTGGTGCGCCAGCGGCGGGAGGCCAAAATGATCAAGCCGCCAGCAATGGGGGGAGCCATGGGACCTGCCGCCGCTACGATCGCCCGACCAATGGGGCCTAAAAACAAGTTGCCGCTATGAATGGCAAACCCAGAGCCGCTCGGAAAAATTTGGAGCTGTTGAAAATTGCCGCCTAGCAGCAATGCCGCCAACCCATGCCCCATTTCATGAAACCAAGTGGCCAAAATGCTGAAGGGATAAAGCAGATAGTTGCCAATGGGCAACTGCCAAATCAAACTGGTGGCGATCGCCGCCGCGACTAGCCACACCAGACTGACTCGTTCGGTCTTTTCAGAGAGGCGATCGCTTAATAGCACATCGTCATCGTTCCACAAATTACTCATGGGTAACGCCACCAAGCGCATCTGTTATGTTTCAACATGATTCAACTTTAGCGGGTGAATGCTGGAGTTGGCAGACCCACAGGCAGGAGGCGGTTTTGAGTTTGGAGCTTTGAATTGGCTGTCCAGCTCAACACTGATTTAATTCCCATTCCTTAGGCAGGCAGTCTAACCGCCTGTAGCGCTATGGCAACAGATCGGGCAGATTGATATCGATCCGCTGGTCGCAGGTGGGTCAAGGTCTGCATCACCTCTGCTAAGGCGGTTGGGATGCCTGGAACCGACTGGCTACAGAAGCGATAGCTGTTGCCGTGACCCGCATAGAAAGAGACAGGATTTTGGCCTGTGAGCAAAAACGCCAGGATGGGCGCTAGCGCATACAAATCGGTAGCCGGAGTGGCATACAGTTCCATCTGCTCGGGGGCGGCGTAGCCCGTCGAGCCAGGAGGAATACTTTGCCCTAAGGCAACGCTTTTAATGGCACCAAAATCGACCAGTGCTACCGTATCACCGGTGTCAGCGTTGGGCTGAAACAGCAGCGCGGTCGGTCTGATGCCTCGATGTAGAACCGGTGGCGTAAAACTATGCAAATAGTCTAAAACCTTACAAATTTGCAGCATCCAGGCGATCGCCCGAGCCAGCGGCACCGCCCCTGCCGCCGCAATATGCTGAGCTAAGGACAGCCCGTCCATCCACTGCATTACCAGATGGGGCTGCTGCTTAATTAAAAAAAAATCGATGATCTGAGGAATTTGGGGATGGTTTAGCTGACGCAGTGTTTCTGCTTCACATTCAAGTGCATCACGGGCTTCAGGGCTTTCTGCCCAGCTCGCGTTTAGCATTTTTAGCCCAACCTGCTCACCGGCTCGCCAAGCTCGATAGGTAATGCCCATCTCTCCTCGCCCCAACACCTGAAGCAATTGGTAGTTGCCAACGGTTTGCAGCACCTGAAGCGGCTGACCACAATCGAGGCAAAATAGCTCACCGCCAGCCGCATGATTACAGCCTGAAGCCGCAGATGCCCCAAAAGCAGAAATCGGCTTGTTGTCCACGGCGATCGCGGGTGCAGACGATGCCGTTGGCGCAAAAGCTGCTGCACCAGCAGAGGACGCTGAGGTGAGCTGCAAATGCGACGGTACAGGAATAATAATCCCTGGCATCGGATGCGGGGAAGCCTCCGGCTCAACCCTCGTCGCGTTGAGGCCAGCCCGCAGAGCCGACTCCCTGTCCTCGTCGGCATCTGGGGTGGCATCTGGGGCGGCATCTGGGGCAACGGCGGAGCCGATATCGGCCTTACTGCCTTGTCCCTTCGCCGTTACCTCAGTTGGCGGCTGAGCGACATCGGTGCGCTGAGCCTGAGGGCGATCGCTGGTCATGGCAGATGGCAATGCGTCCAACGCATCGGCTCCCAGCCGAATTTTGATATTGGGGCCAGAGCGCGCTAGGCGAATAATGGCTCCATCGGTGACTGGCACTTGGGTAATTCGCTTGCCATCTACATAAGTGCCATTGGTGCCGAGGTTGACGATTTCCCAATTAGACCCAACCTGCCGCAACTCGACATGATGCCGCGACACCACGGCACTATAAAGAATTACATGGTTATCTGTCGATCGCCCGATCCGAATGACCGACTTGTCTTTAAAAGACCAGACCTGAGCCGGAATCGACTTAACGGGGTGCAGGAGAAGTAGGGTAATCACATTTGCGATGCTGAACAGGAACTTCTGAAGAACGAAAATGGCGCTTATTGTAAGACTGTACGACGCTTCTTAATCCTATGTTGCTTTGGCAAGAACATATACCGATTCTGGATTGATCCAATTCCATCGTGTCTCCTGGGATCATAGACTAACGGGGATTACACCCAAGCATCAAGTTATCCGGCTAGAGAGGAAGCCTTTTTGAGCTTTTGACCTCACGGTAACTCTGCAAGGAGCCTAAAATTCTCCATGGGGGGATGGAGAACTACGGTTAGGGCAATAGTGAGGAGTAACGGTGACCAAGATTTAGATCCAGAACCTTAAGATTAAGCTCAAACCCAGCACTCAAGCCTTAAAAAAGACTTATAACAAGACTTAAGAAAGTTGAAAGAGAAACGTAACTTTGTCACCCTTGCCTAGAGCAATGCGATCGCCGGGACGCAGACGATGGCGGTTTCCCATCGGTAGCGGCATATTGTTGACATAGGTACCATTTGAACTGCCCACATCTTCCAAATAATAGCTATCGCCTTCAACCCGAATGTCTGCGTGAATGCGCGACACAATTTCGGAACCGGGAAACCCAGACACGTCAATATCGGGTGGAATTCGATCGTTGGCTTTACCGATGTGAATTACGCTCAAACTAGGCGGAAGTTCCATTACCGCATTGGTTTGTACATGGAGCAGCTTTGCCGCTTGTACCTGTAACTGAGTGGTGCTGGGGTTAGCCGCCGTTGGGCTGGTGGCGATGGGGAGCTCTGGGG
>CASBQJ010000188.1 GCA_949127705.1 Synechococcales cyanobacterium PMM_0085 | reverse complement strand
GGAGTGGGCGTAGGCGTAGGAGTGGGTGTAGGCGTAGGTACCGGAATCGGCACCGTCGTCTGCGCCAGCGCCAGCGATGTCGTGCCCACCCCGTCATATCCCAGTAATAGACCCAGTAGCAGGGCCACCACTCTCAGCTGAGAACCCTTGAAGCGTATAGACATAAAACATCGGCTCAAGGTGACAATCGGTTAGAGGAAGGAAGCATGGTTGCCAAAAGCGTAGACTGCACCGTTTGTCCGAGCGACTGGGCGATCGCCCGAGTCGCGTCTAACTCTCCGAGTGGTTCGATCGGGATCAACAGGTTCACCGCTACCCAAGGCATCCGTTGGCGATCGCGCCATTGACTCACCTGATCGGCCCAAAACCAGCGGCTAGCGTTGGCGCTGCCGCCGTTAGACTGGGCATACCACTGCACAGCCGCATAGGTCTGGCTGTGATCCCAATACCGCAAGAAGCGGGCTTGAACGAGGGTAGAGTGACCCGCAGGTGAGGGCGCTGAGAATTCAATCCAGCGATCGCCGTCGGCCGTCCAGCCAAACTCACTGCCAATGTTAACCCAGTCTATCTGGGGTTGATCTGTATTTTCTAACTGCGGCCGCAGCATCAGCACCACGGTCATGTCTGTAGTCGGCAGTTGCGGGGGCAGTTGGGGAGTAGGAGCCACAGTAGGAGCCACTAATTGCTGCACTGACCAGCGATGCCCCCCAAGGCGCATTGTCTCCTGACTTAACGGCTGCCAGTCTGGCACCGTTAACCCTTGCTTTTGCAGTGCCTGCAACTGTTCTAGCTGTTTTACCTGGGGAGGATGAGTCCATGCCCATACCCCCGTGAGGTAGTGGGGCAGTGCCTGAGTCAGGGCGATCGCCAGCACAAAAATTGCTGCCAACAGCCGCACCATGTGAACCTGCCGAGACAAACGAGACGAAACCATAGGACTAGATCAGTAAAACCGTTGAGTGAGTGAACCCGTTGGCTCGGCGCAAGCTGTCGTAATTCTAACGGGGTGAGCGGGGGGTGCTGGAGGATATAGGGGTAGCGCCCATGCTGCTGGGGCTGGCTGGAACAGGACTCCAAGTGGCGATCGCCCATTCAATCCCCCGCAGCAAAAATACCAGCAGCCCTAGCGCACAGGCCGAATAGAGATCGCCGCCCCAGCCTTCATGCAGCCAGTCAAACGCCTGCGATCGCCCAGTCCCGTGAAAGTAGCTCAGCAGCGTATTGCGAATAATATTTGCCGTCGTGCTCACCAGCAGCACACCGATGAAAAAGGTAGTGGTTTTGAGGCGAGACGCCCATGCTCCCGTCCAGTACAGCAAAATCAGCCCCATATAAAAGCTGGCAAACAGCATTTTTAGGCCAGCACAATAGGGCGCAATTTCGACAATCTGCCCATTCACAAACAGGTAAATTTGCTCTACCCGCACATCCATGCCAAACTGCATCAAAATCAACCCTGCCACTAACGCAATCAAGCGTTGCAGCGGCAGCGTATAGGGAGTGAGCAAATAGGGAAGTGGGGTTGGCGTGGCCAACGCCACCAGCAACAGCGGAAACCCTAGCAGCCGCACACCAGAAATCCCCTTCAGCCAGAGGCTAAGCCCCAGCAGCACCAGCGGCAACGACAGATTCAGCGCATCGGGTAACTGTACCCCATACAGCACCACCCCAGCCACCAGGCAGATCATCCCTAGTACATGGGTCTGATTGGGCAATTGCCGCCAGCGATCGCGATCGCTCCAGGCCAAGTAGGCCGCCAGTGGCAGACCAATCAACCCGTGGCTATAGTACTCATGCTCAATGCTAATGCTTTTGGTTAGCCAGCCATCCACCCAATGCAAAAGTAAGGGCGCATACAGCACACCCAACAGAGCTAACACCAGGGCAGATAAGAAATTCTGACCCAACGGTAAGGGTCGGATGCTGGCAGGGAGCATGAAACGCTAACGGGTAGTTGCTGAACCAGGTTGAGGAGGCACCTTGTCAAAAAATATCACGCAATCCTTAAAAAAGCTGTGAAGGATGTCTAACCGGGCATGCGACTTAATTGGCAGAGTCTTAAATATTAGAAGAGACTTAATTGGAGAACAAGATAGAATCAGCGCAAATTGGCCGTAAGGGGAGATTGAGGCTGGTGGCTAGAGTCGCAGCAACTCGATGCAGCTGACCATCGCTCAGACCCGGATACATGGGCAGTGAGAGCACCTGGCGGCAGAGCCGTTCGGTATGCGGGAAATCGCCAAGCTGGTAGCCCAGATGTTGAAAGGCGGGCTGCAAGTGACAGGGCGTCGGGTAGTGAATCCCTGTTTGAATCCCTTTGGCCTCTAACTCAACTTGCAGTCTAGAGCGGTCAATAGCGCAATCGTCGGTGACGCGCACCACATAGAGGTGATACACATGCCCCGTGCCGCTAACATTTTGCATGGGGACAATCCCGACTCCGGCCAGTGGAGCCAGCAGCGTCTGATACTGTTGAGCCACGCGCTGGCGATCGCTATTCCAGTCGGGCAGGTAGGGCAGCTTCACCCCCAG
>CASBQJ010000187.1 GCA_949127705.1 Synechococcales cyanobacterium PMM_0085 | reverse complement strand
TGACTAAATTACTCGCCCAGCTATACAAATAGCCAACGAGCGCCGACTGGCGGTCAATCTGCCAGTGTGCGGCTGCCACCCCAAAGGCGGCAGCAAAATTACAGGGTTCCCCGCAGGCGTACAGGCTGGGTGCTAGCGTCGGGTCTAACTCTAGCAGCAGCCGGACGAGCGATCGCCCCATTTGCCAGCTTTGCTCGCGCAGTTCTTCGGTCTCGCGCAGTGCCGACAGCCATTGGTTCCAATCCGATAAGCGGAGATTTTTGGCCTCAGTGTCTCCTACCATCCCGTCATATACACGCGCCACTGCCACGGCCTCTAGCCGCATGGCACCCCACTGCAATTCCTGTGATAGCCAGAGTTCCAAGCTCACGGCATCTGTAATGCGCCCCTCATGCACCAGCAGCTCTAACCCTTCCGAGTAGCTATAGGCTCCGACTGGCAGTGCTGGACTAGCCAACTGCAATAAATGTGCCAGGGCAGAAAAATTAGAATTCATGGGGCGATCGCCTGCTCGATAAATTGACATTTGAAACGAAAGATAATGGCATGTTTTGTAGCAAGCTATACTAAGCTCCTGGTGGATACAAACTATATCTGTAAGGTTTCTAGGCATCTGATTGACTCTTTGCAGCTAGAGCTTTATTTCTCTCTTCTCAAAACTCTAAACCCCCTAACAATGAAACGACTTAAGTTTTTACTCACCGCCTTTCTAACTGCAATATTTACTATTACAGTTATTACGGCCTGCAACTCTGGTACACCTACGGCGGACAGTACAGCTAGTGGCAAAACCGTTACTATGGCCACCTCAGCCGATTATCCTCCTTACGAATTTATCGATACGTCCAGCGGTAGCCAAGATATTGTCGGCTTTGATGTAGATATTGCCAAATACATCACCGAGAAACTCGGCTATACCCTAAAAATTGACAACGTTGACTTTAACGGTCTAATTCCAGCACTGCAATCCAAGCGCGCTGATTTTGTCATGGCCGGGATGACTCCGACCGCAGAGCGGAAGAAAAACGTCGATTTCTCTCAGATTTATTACGACGCAAAAAACACCATTGTTGCTAAAAAAGACAGCGGTTTCACGAGTGCAGCTAGCCTCAGCGGTAAGAAGCTAGGGGTGCAGCTAGGATCCATTCAAGAAGAGGCTGCTAAGAAATTTACCGGAGTAAATGTGCAGCCACTGAACCGGATCAATGAAATGATTCAGGAATTGAAAGCAGGCCGAATTGATGCCATTTTGATGGAAGATACGGTTGCCGCTGGTTATCTCAAGTCCAACACCGATTTGGCAGCAAATGTGATTCCCAATGAAGGAGAGTCAGGCTCGGCGATCGCCTTCCCCAAAGGATCTCCGATGCTGGCAGAATTTGACCCCCTCCTAGCTGAGCTAAAGAGCAGCGGTAAGCTGGAAGAATTTATCACCAAATGGTTTGGCGATAAGCCTGCTTAGAGTCCATTTTGCAAGTATTTGCAAGTATTTAGAAGTATTTGCAAACATCGTAAAAACTTTGTGGACGGTTGATCTCTCCCACGCCTCGCGCATTGGAAATCCAACCGTCCACACTGGTTTTAAACCACCCTTTAAAGCAGAGCGTTTGATTCGCTTAGGTTTGATTGGGTGATCCACCACACTCTAAGTTCGACACTGGATACATATCATTGACTCGCATCTTATCTTGTGCGATTACCTACTATTTGCCGATAGCTTTTATAGTATGCTCTGGATAATAAATCTAGATCGAATCAGCTAGATCATTCCCATAGGCCAGACCAAGGAATCTGTATAGCATGAGTCCACTATTGTTCGAGGCAGCCTCTAGAAATTCCTATATTTTAGGACAAACAACCTTTCTAGACTTTAGTAAAATTGCGCCAAATATTCCCTACATCCTCAGCGGCGCTTTAGTCACCCTCCAATTCACCATTCTGTCGGCAGTTTTTGGATTTTCTCTAGCGATTGTTCTGTCAATTTTCAAAATATCAAAATTTAAGCCGCTCCGATGGTTTGCAGACATTTATACGTCTGTTTTTCGCGGCACGCCGTTAATCTTGCAATTAGCCTTGGTGTACTTTGCCACACCCCAACTGATTGGTTATGCCATTCCGCCGCTCCAAGCCGGTGTCATTACCTTTGCCCTCAACTCTGCGGCCTACAGTTCCGAGACTATTCGAGGTGGCATCTTAGCGGTCGATAAAGGGCAGCGAGAAGCCGCTCAAACCCTGGGGGTTAAGTATCCCATGATGATGAAAGACATCATTTTGCCGCAGGCGTTCAAAAATATTTTGCCTGCGTTGGTGAACGACAGTATCGCCTTGCTCAAGGACTCTGCCCTCGTTTCAACGGTGGGTGCTCTAGATTTGATGCGTCGTGGCCAAGTGGTAGCCGCCGAGAAGTTCATCTATTTTGAACCACTCATTTTTGTGGGCATTGTTTACTACGTTTTGGTGATGGGACTAACGTTTTTTGCACAGAATCTTGAAACGAGGATGCGGAGAAGTGATTAGAGTTGAATTTTTAACGAAGTCTTTTGGCAAACTCGATGTCTTGAAAGATATCTCAACTGAGATCAAAGACGGCGAAGTGATCGCGATTATTGGCCCCTCTGGCTCCGGTAAATCTACCTTTTTACGCTGCCTCAATCTATTGGAAGTGCCGACGCGGGGTAGGGTTTACATTGACGAAATTGAAGTGACAGATCCGAAGGTAGATATCCAAAAGGTGCGTCAAAATGTGGGGATGGTATTCCAACATTTCAATCTATTTCCTCATAAGACGGTGCTGCAAAACCTGACCTATGCTCCCGTCTGCGTTAAAGGTCTCTCCAAGCAGGCAGCCGAAGCAAAAGCGATGGAGCTGCTGGAGCGGGTGGGCTTAGAAGAAAAGGCAGACGTGTTTCCCTCGCGCCTGTCTGGCGGTCAAAAGCAGCGGGTAGCCATTGTGCGGGCGCTGGCGATGGAGCCAGCCTATATGTTGTTCGATGAACCGACATCGGCGCTTGACCCAGAAATGGTCAAAGAAGTGTTAGACGTGATGAAAAACCTGGCCAAAACAGGCATCACCATGGCCATTGTGACGCACGAAATGGGCTTTGCCCGTGATGTCGCCGATCGCGTGCTGTTTTTGGACAGTGGCACCGTGGCGGAAGATGCGCCGCCAGATGTATTTTTCTCTACGCCCAAAAGCGCCCGGGCTCAGCAATTTCTGGAGAAGGTTTTGTAGGGACTGATCTAGAGCTGTCTAATCCAAACCTATCTAAATTGCCAGGGAGCTGGGGACTACTCGACCGATGGTTGAGAGGGGCGATCGCCATCTCTAGCTATATCGTTAGACTTCAGTTTTCCGTATTTAGAGATACAAACCTTTCCCTTGGCTAGCCCGTAATCTTGCAGCACGGTTGAGCAAGTAGGCAAGCGAATGAAAACCCACTATTCCGTAATCATCATCGGGGGCGGTCAAGCGGGGCTGTCCATGAGCTACTGCTTAAAGGAACGAGGAATTGACCATATTGTTTTTGAGAAAAATAAGATAGCGCACTCCTGGCGCTCAAAGCGTTGGGATTCTTTTTGCTTAGTCACCCCAAATTGGCAGTGTCAGCTACCGGGCTATCCCTATCCCGGCAATGACCCCCATGGGTTTATGCAAAAGGATGAAATTGTGCAGTATGTCGAGCGTTATGCGGCCTCGTTTGACCCACCTGTAGAGGAAGGGGTTGAGGTGTTGAGAGCGGCAAAGAGTGAGCCTCAGAAGCTGTTTGAGGTGGAGACATCAACCGGGCACTATACCGCTGAGCAGGTCGTGATTGCGGTCGGTGGGTATCACATTCCCAAGCAGCCAAAACTGGCGGAGCGGCTCCCTAGCCACCTTGTCCAGCTGCATTCCTCTGCATACCGCAATCCCCAATCGTTGCCGGATGGAGCCGTGCTGGTGGTGGGCACCGGGCAGTCGGGCTGCCAGATTGCCGAAGATTTGCACCTAGCTGGACGGCAAGTTCACCTGTGTGTGGGCAGTGCGCCGCGATCGCCCCGTCGCTATCGCGGCCAAGATGTGGTGGATTGGTTGGATCAGATGGGGTACTACGACCTGTCGATTGATCAACATCCGCAAAAAGAAAAGGTGAGAACCAAGGCTAACCACTACGTCACCGGACGCGATGGCGGGCGCGAAATTGACCTGCGGCAGTTTGCCTTAGAGGGGATGCAGCTGCACGGCAGATTGAAGAGCGTCAACGGTGCCCAGCTGGAATTTCAGACCAATTTGAAACAGCATTTGGATCAGGCCGATGCGGTTGCGGAGAGTATCAAAAAAAGCATTGATACCTTCATCGCAACGCATCAAATCGCCGCCCCCATCGACCCCCCGTTTCAACCCGTTTGGCAACCAGACGGAGACACCAATCTCACGCTCAATTGTGAGACCGCAACCATCGGCACCGTCATCTGGTGTACGGGCTATGACGCTGACTTCACCTGGGTAGAAATTCCTGTCTTTGATGGCAAGGGCTACCCCGGTCACGATCGCGGTGTGACGGGCATTCGCGGACTCTATTTTTTGGGATTGCCATGGCTCTACACCTGGGGTTCAGGCCGGTTTTCGGGCGTTGCCCGTGATGCCACCTATCTGGCTGATTATGTGGTTGCTAGCATGCCCCGTACCCCCGTCACCCACGCTAGCGACTGGAGTACAATCAACGAATTTTTACTAGGGTCATAGCCAATCAGGGGTTTCCATCCCTGTCGATTTAGATAGGGGGTAGGCAATTAATGTTCACCGCATCGAAATTGGGCGATCGCCTCCCCTAGCCTTATGACTAGACTTGATGATTTCGTAATGGCAGATACAAACAGCTCCATGAGGCAGCACGTAAGGTTACGGCACGGTAAACGCGAACATTAATCAACAAATTCTGAGGAGACCATCATGCCTGAAGTAACCACACCCGCCCATCAGACTGGCGATTTCTTTGTGGATTACGAGGAAAAAGTATTTCCCGATGTCAAGGCAGACCCCGGAGAAAAAGCGTTGGTTACCTTCCACACTGTGGCCTTTGAAGGCTCCATCGGTTTGGTTAATATGCTGCAATCCCTACGCC
>CASBQJ010000186.1 GCA_949127705.1 Synechococcales cyanobacterium PMM_0085 | reverse complement strand
CGGTTAAAATCTCGTACCCGGTTTCTGTCACCAAAACGGTATGTTCAAACTGGGCAGACAGGGCGCGATCGATGGTGACTACCGTCCAGCGATCGGTGAGGACGCGGGTGTGCTTAGAGCCAGCATTGACAATCGGCTCGATCGCCAGCGTCATCCCGGCTCTGAGTTTGGCATTGGGTAGCTCGTGAGTGCGGTAGTTAAACACCGACGGCTCTTCGTGCAAATTGCGCCCGACGCCGTGCCCGGTATAGTCTTCTACGACCTTGAACCCATTGGCTTTGATGTGGTCTTCAATTGCTCCGGCAATGTCGAGCAGATAGTTGCCCGCTTTAACTTGGGCAATCCCGCAATACATGGCGGCTTCGGCCACTTGGATCAGCTTGGCGGCAGCAGGTGTGACCGCGCCCACCGCGATGGTGATGCAAGAATCGCCGTGAAAGCCCTGGAAATAGGCACCCGTGTCTACTTTTAAGACATCGCCCCGGTGAATCACTTTGCGGGGGTTAGGAATACCATGCACGACTTCATTGTTGATGCTGGCGCAAATCGACGCCGGAAAGCCGTGATAGCCCTTAAAGCTGGGGGTGGCTCCCATGGCTCGAATCCGCTGCTCGGCGTGGGCATCTAGATCCGCCGTGGTCATTCCGGGCTGCACCAGCTCTGAGATTTCCTTCAGCACCGTGGCGACAATCTTACCCGCCTGCCGCATGATGTCAATTTCTTGGGGCGATTTAGTCTCGATCCCCCGTCCTTTTTTGTTGACGCGGGCTGATGGGGCAGGTTTTTGAATCAGGTCTGTGAGAAAGTTCATTGGGATTGGCTAGGGAGTGAGCGGGTGAGCGTTGATTCAAGGCGTTGATTCAAGGCGTTGATTCAAGGCGTTGATTCAAAGAGCAGAGAGGAATGGTCTAGCTGTTTGTTTAACTTAACGTACGTGTTTGCTGAATAGCTATTAAGGGGCGATCGCAATTTCGCCTAAGGGGCGATCGCAATTTCGCCGACCATGCCTGCTTCTGCGTGTCCTGGAATGGTGCACCGCAGGCTGTAGGTGCCAGACTTCAGCGGCACAAACACCCACTCGGCGATCGCCCCTGGCTTCAGTTCTAGTTCGTGAATCGCCCCTTTAATTTCGACGTCACCCGCTTCCACTTTTTGCGTCCAAATGCTGTCGGCAAAGTCTTTGGCGGTAAAGTAGTGCTTTACAGAACTGGGGTTGTCGAGCACGAGCCTATATTTTCTGCCCGCTACAAAATCTAGATGGTCGGGGACAAAGGTGAGGGCTTCGCCAGCGGTGCCCAAATGCACCTGGACTTCGGTGACCAGGTTGACATTGGCCGGACTGGCAATCGCTCTGGCTTCTGAGATCGTTCCAATCCCCCACCAAATGGCGATCGCCACCAGCACCGACAGACCTGCTCGTACCCAACTCCGCATCGCGACCATAGCCCACGCTCCTACATGCATATAAACCTATACCTGTAAGAGTATCGGAATCTCGTCGGTTCCTGACGGCTTGTAACGACATGCAAAGAATATAGCCCCTGCATGCATCAAGTCGTGTTGCTGCTGTGGGCATCGATAGCTGGAGCCAGTCACTTGATTCTTGGGCGTCAAGCGTCTACAGCAAATGTGAATCTACAGCTCTGCGCTTTCGACGCTGCTTAAAATTTGTCCAAAGTAAAACAATACCAAAAACAAGTGTAGAGAGCAGAACTACACTTGCTCCGGAGGCAACGTCAAAGTAGTAGCTTAAATAAATTCCAACAAAAGATATGCCTGCTCCAAGTCCGGCAGCGTAGATCATCATCATGCCAAAGCGATCGCTCAACAGCCGAGCAATCGAAGCAGGAATAATGATAGCTGAAATGATTAATGTGACGCCTAAGATTTGCAGCGTTGTGACCAACATGGCTGCTAACATCAGGGCAAATAAAATGTCCATTGCCAGGACTGGAACACCATGCACTTTGGCAACATCGCGATCGAAAGACCAGAACAACAAGGGGCGATAAAAGATGAAGACCAACGCTAGTAAAACGACTGTTACACAGGTTACAACCCAGACATCGTTCGGGGTTACTCCTAAGACGTTTCCGAACAGTGCCGCCTCAAAGCTTTTGGTAAATTGGCGATAGGTGCTGATGATGGCAATTCCCAAGGCAAAACTAGCGGTTGTCACAATGCCAATCGCCGCATCCGCATAGATTTTGCGTCCAGTGAGAAATTGAATCACTAGTGCCGAAATAAATCCCCAGATGCCGGCTCCAATATAAAAGTTTAGCTGCAACACATAGCTCAGTACGGCTCCGCCCAAAATTGCGTGAGACAAGCCGTGAGCAATGTAACTCATCCGTCGAGTCGTAATATACACGCCCATTACACCGCATAGCAGCCCTGCCAGCATCGCAACTAGCAGGGCACGGCTGAAGAATTCATATTGGAAGGGTCTAAGTAGCAAGTCCATAGCAGACGTTAATGTGTTTGACGAAGAATAGAGGGTAAGTTGTCCTGCATGCGATGGCGCAGCGTACTGAGGCTGCTAGCAATTAGAATGCGATCGCCCTCACGAATCACCACCATTTCTCCCCCAAAGGTCTGCTCTAAAGTCTGCGGTGTGAAAACTTCAGTCGGTTCCCCCTGGGCAATGATGCCATGATTAAAGCAAATCACCCAGGGCAAGTGGGTCGCCACCGAGTTTAAATCGTGAGTAGAGAGCAAGATGGTTAACCCTTGCTGGTTGAGTTCTGCCAGTAGGTGCAACAGTTCATGCTGCACTCGCAGATCAGAGCTGCTGGTGGGTTCATCTAACAGCACAATATCCGGTTCACCGACCAGCGCCCGGGCAATAAAGACGCGCTGCTGTTGCCCACCCGACAGCTCGCCGATCGGTTGATGAGCTACGTCTTCTACGCCGACTCGGTACAGAAGTTCTCTAGCAACTTGGCGATCGCGCTTTGACGGAAACGGTGAGACGTTGCGCCGGCGATACCGTCCCATCATTACCACCTCTTCCGCCGTGACCGGAAAACTCCAATCTACTGTTTCGACCTGCGGTACATACCCGACTTTGGGGGGCGACACCCCAGGTTGAAGTTTCTGCCCCCGAAACCAGATTTCACCAACCCAAGGATGAGCTAAGCCCAAAATAGTCTTGATTAGCGTTGTTTTGCCGCAACCCGATGGGCCGACTAAACCGGATAGCTGCTTCGGGTAGAGCTTTAGATTAACGTGAGTAAATACAGGCTGAGCTTGATATCCACAGGCAAGGTTTTTAATCTCCAGCAATGGTTCCATAGAGTTATTATTTTGCGGTAGACCCGACTACGTTGCTGGTGTCTAGCTTGTCAACTAAGCTTGGATCACCTCCCAGATTTTCTGCTAAAATCCGCAAATTGTCTGCCATCATCCCAATGTAGGTATGGTTTGGATCAGAATTTTCAACTGCAACCGCAGACCCATCCCCTGGCAAATCATCATCGCTGGTATTGGCAAGTTTGACGTTTGCTTCGCGGGCAATTTGCTCAGATACCTTACTGGGAAACACCTCAGAGCCAAAGATAGCAGGGACTTTTGTGTCGCGAATCTGATCGATTAACTGAGAAACGTCTTGAGCTGACGGCTCATTAAAGTCAGATGGTTGAATCGCTCCAATGACTTCGAAGCCATATTGCTTTGCCCAGTAGGGCCACGAGTCGTGATAGGTCAGCAGTTTGCGATTTTCAGGGGGAATGCTAGCAACGACCTCCCGCGTGACTTGATCCAGTGCTTCAAGTTTTGCTAGGTAAGCCTTTAGATTCGCCGCATAGTAGTCTGCACCTTCGGGATCAAGCTTAGATAGCTGTTCTGCTGCATATTTGGCGTATACCTCTGAGAATTTGGTATTCACCCATAAGTGCGGATTGGGCTTGCCTTCTGCTTGTGGGAAGCTATTGTCGAACACCCAGTCATCCGTTGCGATTGTGTTGCTGCCCAACTCATAAACCTTAGTTTCTTTCGGTTTAACAGTCTCTGCCAAGTTCATAGTGGGCTGCTCTAGGGCAAGTCCATTGACAAAAATCAGATTGGCTTTTGTCAATATTTCTCCATCAGAGGGACGCGGTTCAAAGGTATGAGAATCTGTTCCTTCGGGAATGATGCCCACCACTCGAATGCGATCGCCTGCAATGTTGCTGACAATATTGGTGATGGGAGCGACGGTTGTGACAACCAGCAAGTCTGTCTTATAGCTAACGGTGTCAGCAGTTGGAGAAGCGGCTGGCGATGACTCCGTAGACTCTGTAGGGCTAGGTGAAACGGCTGTCTCTGGGGATGTACCACAGGCAGTCAAGCTCAGGCTCAGCGCTAGTAAAAGTCCAGGAACCCTCAGACGTTGCATAGGCATCATTTTGGTTGATTGTTGTTGGGGACAGCTATTTATTAGAACCTTTTACTTATTAATGCACAATGCCCCCCTCGGGCATTTAGGTGTATTTTGTAGAGGGCACTTGAAGAGGAGGCGTTGCTGGATTCAGGTATAAATTATGCATTGTGTCAAAACAGGGACACTCTTAAATACAAGACAAAATTTAATTTAAGACATAGGTTCGGAGCCTTAACATATGCTTCTGCGCTGCCCGAAAGATGAGCAGATTTAAAGTAAATCTTTGATTAGAATTTCTGCACGCTAGAGGACTAAAATTCCACTACCTAAAGAAATATCTGAGGCATCTAAGTGCACGACGAGATTGCGGCTGAATTTTGGCACGGCGTAGAAGAGTTTAACCAGCAGCAGTTCTACGCCTGTCACGACACACTGGAAGCGATTTGGATGGAATCGATGGAGCCACAGCGCACCTTTTACCAAGGCGTGCTGCAAATTGCGGTGGCGCTCTATCATTTGGAGAATGAAAACTGGCGCGGCGCGGTGACGCTCCTAGGAGAGGGAATGCGGCGGCTGAGGATCTATCAACCTGACTATGGGGGGATGGATGTAGCCGAACTGGTGCAGCAAAGTGCGGCACTGTTGGGTATCCTGCAACAGATGGGGGCAGAGCAGGTGGGCGCAGTGCGGCGATCGCTCCTGCCCCCGCTTGACTCCCATGATGGGACTATTCCCCCCACAGACATTAAGAACCTACCAAATCCTGCGGTTCAGCTGCCTTACATTCGTAAGATTAACTAGGGAGCTACTTTAAATGGATACAGCGTTAGATACATTGAGTCTTTAGCTTAAATCGTTGGAACTCCTCCCGGCTTTAACCCGTCAGCCCCATCAGATCTCGAATTCCACCCTTCAGGTTAAGATTTTCAAGTGATCTCCATCCCGGTCAGTTTTATGACGGCTCTTGTCCGCTTGCCTCATCTTTCAATCTCCTGGCTACGCGTCACCACGGTTGTGATGCTAACCCTAGTGGGTACCGGGGCGGGCGTTTTGCCTGCTATTCCGCTTAGCCCCGCCACTGCCCAAACAACCGCCGCACCGGGTCAGCCCCTGCGGCTTGAGTCCGACATTCAAGAGGCTAACGCGGTAACCGGCGTAATTACGGCTCGCGGCAACGTGCGAATTAACTACCCCGCTCGCCAAATTCAGGCCACCTCTGTCCAAGCCCAGTACTACAGCCGAGAACGGCGAATTGTCCTGAGTGGTGACGTGTACATCTTGCAGGAGGGCAACAGCATTCGGGGTGAAGTGGTAACGTACTTGATCGATGAAGGTCGGTTTGTGGCGCTGCCTAACCAAGGAGCACAGGTCGAAGCGATTTACATCGTCCCCGATCCTAACCCCGTCGTTCCTACCCCTGGAACGCCTGGAACGGCTGCTCCAACGGCTCCCGTCACCCCTGACTTCAATCCCAAGCCAGAGTTTAAGACGCCCGTCAGTCCTTGAACACCCAATCGCTGCCCGTTGCTCTGGTAAAATCGGTAGCCGAATCACGTAAATCTTGGCATTCTGCTAAATTTTTCTGGCATTCTTAAAACTTGGCATTTCTGAGGGGCAGTCTTTGAAAATCGTTCTGGAAAATATCCACAAGTCCTACGGTAAACGCACTGTTGTCAACCGCGTTGGCCTTTCGGTTGGTACGGGTGAGGTTGTGGGTTTGCTTGGACCCAACGGAGCCGGAAAGACGACCACCTTCTACATTGCCACCGGAATTGAAAAGCCAAATCAGGGGCGAGTTTGGCTAGACAATCAAGACATTACACCGTTGCCGCTACAAGAGCGGGCGCGGATGGGGATTGGCTATTTAGCCCAAGAACCGAGCATTTTTCGCCACCTCAGCGTGGCAGATAACCTCTTGCTAGTGTTTCAGCAAACAGGGGTGCCAGTTTCGGAGCATGCTGAGCGGCTGCATGAGCTATTAAAAGAGTTTCGATTAGAGCAGGTGGCGGCCACCCTTGGCAATCGGGTATCGGGCGGAGAACGGCGACGCACGGAGCTCGCGCGGGCGCTGGCGGCAGGACAGACAGGTCCCCAGTTTCTGTTGTTAGACGAGCCGTTTGCGGGTGTAGACCCCATTGCTGTAGCGGAGATTCAAGCGATCATTGCGCGATTGCGCGATCGCCAAATCGGGATCTTGATTACCGACCACAATGTCCGCGAAACCCTGGCTATTACTGACCGCGCTTATATCATGCGCGACGGGCAAATTTTGGCAGCAGGGAATGCCGAAGAGCTATATGCTAACCCGTTAGTGCGTCAACATTATTTGGGCGACAGTTTTCAACCCTAGGCCGTTGCCCTAGCGGTGCGCTATTTGCCCAACGTTTAGATTGACTGTATTTAGATTGACTGTATCTAGATCAACTGTATTAGATTGACTATATTCGGATGTTTCAACCTGTATGACCAGCAGCCTATCTAAACCTGATAAACCTACGTTTCCATGGGGGAAGCGGCTACTGTCGGTGATGGATCGCTACATCATTGCCGAATTGATCCCGCCCTTTTTGTTTGGCGTTGGGGCATTTGCGTCTCTAGGCGTATCGGTCGATAGCCTGTTTTACCTAGTCAATCAGGTGGTCGAGCAGGGGTTACCCTTGTCGGTCGCAGCAGAAGTGCTGCTGCTAAAGCTGCCAGAGTTTGTCGTCTATGCCTTTCCGATGGCTACCCTACTAGCTACCTTGATGACCTTCAGCCGCTTTTCTAGCGACAGTGAACTGGTGGCGCTGCGGGGCTGTGGAGTCAGCGTTTATCGGATGATTGCGCCTGTGATTGCGTTTTGTTTGGTGGTAACAGGGTTAACGTTTGCCTTCAACGAGTCGATTGTGCCAGCCGCTAACTTCCGGGCTTCGACGACCCTCGACCGGGCGTTGTCTCAAGAAAAGTCAGAATTTCGAGAAAGCAATATTCTCTATCAAGAATTTCAGGAGGTCGTGCAGCCAGACGGCAGCAAGGAAAATGCCCTGTCTAGAATTTTTTACTCTAAAGAATTTGATGGCGAACGCATGAAAGGGCTAACCATTTTAGATTTTTCTCGTCAGGGCCTAAATCAAATTGTCAGTGCTGAATCTGCGGCTTGGAACCCTCAGCGCAACACCTGGGATTTCTCTAACGGAACGATTTATGTCGTCTCTGCTGACGGCTCGTTTCGCAACATTGTCAAATTTGAAGAGCAGCAAATTCAACTGCCTCGCGCCCCGCTAGATTTAGCGCGTCGAGGCAAAGACTATGGCGAAATGAACATTGCTGAGTCGCGGCAGTATCTCGATGTGATTCAGCAGGGCGGCAACGAAGGCAAAATTCGAGAGCTTAAGGTTCGAATTCAGCAAAAATTCTCGCTGCCGTTTGTGTGCGTTGCGTTTGGTTTGGTGGGGGCATCGTTGGGGGCACAGCTCCGCCGTACGGGTAGAGCCACAGGGTTTGCTCTCAGTATTGTGATTATTTTTGCTTACTATATGCTGTCGTTTATTAGCGGCGCGATCGCCCAAACTGGCAGCATGTCTCCTTTCTTGGGTGGCTGGATCCCTAACTTTTTTGGGTTAACGGCGGGCACCCTCTTACTCATTCGGGCTTCCCGCTAGGGTACGCGATTAATTACCGTAGAGACGCGATTAATCTCGCGTCTCTACGGTAATCTACGCCATTAGCCGTCTGACTCGGCTCCGCAGAAAGCTAGGGGGGCTGCGAGTTGAGCCTCTCGAATTTTGATCCCCACATCTGGCGTATCGGTGATAATGCCCTCAATCCGGCGATCGCCCAGCAGTCTGGTCATCGCCGGAATGTCGTTCACCGTCCAAACAAAAATGGGCAAGTCTCCCCCAACGACCTGGGTGAGTAGCGGGCTGTCGAGTAATTGCCAATGGGGCGCAATAAAATCGGCGTGCATGTGGCGGACGCGATCGCGCACCGCCTTGGCATTGAGCCGAAACGACCGACAAAACTTAACCGTCCCATTGCCAAATAAAAACCCCGTCTTAATGTCGGGGTAATGGCGTTTCACATTTTTGAGAGCCGCAGGGTGAAAGGACGTAATCACAAAGTCGTCTGGTGGGAAGCCACTCAGCAAGCGCTCTACTACAGCAGGCTCATACCTCGCCTCTTTTAATTCCACATCGAGCTGGATCCGACCTTTGCATAAGGTCAGTACCTGATCGAGAGTGGGGATGTCGGGATCGACTGCCTGCAACTCAGCGTAGGTCATCTTGCGGATGGGGCGCTGGTTCAGGTCGGCATCGTGATAAGCAATTAGCACACGGTCTTTGGTTCGACGGATGTCGAACTCAATCATGCTGGCTCCCAGTGCGATCGCCATCTCAAACGCAGCTAGCGTGTTTTCCTTCGCGTAAGCAGACGCGCCCCGGTGGGCAATAATCATCGGTTGCATACTCCTCACTCCACTGAAGGCCAAAGGCAAGCGATAGTTTAGACGTTGAACGTTAAATTTAGAGCCTAGACGGAGACCTAAGATTGAAATAAATTCTGGCGGTGTGTCAAAGATCGAGTGTTTTTTTTGGCAAACGCCTGATTGGCGCAAGGTTCAACCCACTCTCTCAGCACACCCAGAACCTTACCCATATTACGTTTATTACCCAATTGAGCTGCTCTTTTATCGCTTTGTTTTGCCCACTATGTCCCTGGATTTTAGAAACATCAATACGCTTTGGACGTCTGTTTTAGCCGAAACCCTGAGCCGATTGGGCGTCAAGGTGGCTGTTGTCTGTCCCGGCTCGCGGTCTGCCCCGTTGGCCGTTGCGTTTGCCCAACATCCACAAATCGAGGCGATCCCCATCTTAGACGAACGCTCGGCGAGTTTTTTTGCCCTGGGGATCGCTCGTCAATCGGGGCAGCCCGCTGCTTTAATTTGTACATCGGGCACGGCGGGAGCCAATTTTTATCCCGCTGTGATTGAAGCGTACCAAAGTCGGGTGCCGCTGCTAATTTTGACTGGCGATCGCCCGCCCGAACTGCGCGATTGCCATGCGGGGCAAACAGTAGACCAACAAAAGCTGTTTGGCAGCTATCCCAATTGGTATCACGAGGTGGCCACGCCCATGCTGAGCCTGCCCATGCTGGCCTACCTGCGACAAACGACAATTCACGCCTGGGAGCGATCGCAATTTCCCATTGCTGGCGCGGTTCATCTCAATTTGCCCTTTCGTGATCCGCTAGCTCCGCTCCCGCAGGCTCAGGTGCAGGCATTTGCTGATCACGTTGATCAGCGCTGGTTCTTTGCCGCAGTGGGGGCAAGGATTGAGCCACCCAGGCTAGAGGCCGTGGATGCTGATGTGATCAGGCAGAATGCCAGATGGCCGCCGCTGCCACCGCTGGCAGCTCCAGGGATTTTGATTGCTGGGCCAGCTCAGCCTCGATCGCCCCAACGCTACTGTGAGGCGATCGCCCAGCTTTCACGCCTGTTGGGGTTGCCGGTACTGGCCGAGGCGCTATCTCCGCTGCGCAATTACGCCGCGCTGCAACCCTACCTGATTTCGACCTACGACCTAATGTTGCGCGATCGCCCCCTAGCAGCGCAGCTAGCCCCAGCTACCGTCATTCGAGTTGGCGAACTGCCCACTAGCAAAGAATTACGGGCTTGGCTAGAGCAAACCCAGCCCCAGCAGTGGATTGTCGATGCCGACGCTAATGATGGCAGTACCTATCGCAACCTGGATCCCCTGCATTTGCGCACGCAGCATCTCCACCTCTGCATCGAGCAACTAGCCGCCAGCATTGAGCAAACGCTGGAGCCAATCACAGCTCAGCAGCACCCCTATCTAAAACTTTGGTGCGCTACGGACGCTCAGATCCGATCCAGGTTGGATCAAGCGATGACCTGCCTAGAACCCCTAATGGACGGCAAAGCCGCCTGGCTGCTGTCGCAGTGTTTGCCCGTGGGCACACCCCTATTTATTGCCAATAGCACCCCGATTCGCTTGATGGAATGGTTCTGGCAACCGGGCGATCGCGCCATTCAGCCCTTTTTCAACCGGGGTGCCAACGGCATCGACGGCACCCTCTCTACCGCACTGGGGATCGCCCATCAGCAGCAGAGCAGCGTCTTACTAACTGGGGATCTGGCTCTGCTCCACGACACCAACGGTCTGCTGTTGCGCCATCATTTTGTTGGACATCTCACCATCTTGCTGCTCAACAACAACGGCGGTGGCATTTTTGAAACCCTGCCGATCGCCCAATTTGATCCACCTTTTGAAGACTTTTTTGCCACTCCGCAACACATCAACTTTGCCCAGCTGTGTGCCACCTATGAGGTTGAATACGAATTGATTGAAACGTGGGATCAGCTAACCCAACGGCTCAGCCGACTGCCCGCTCAAGGGATGCGGGTATTAGAGCTAAAAAGCGATCGCAAAACCAACGCCCGATGGCTAAAAACCCATCTCAACTCATGGGCTAACAAAACGCCGTAAACTGAAATTTACCCTGTTCCCATTCCCCTGCCCCTGGTTTCCCTACCCATGCCTCTGACCTGGACCCTTGTTAAACAGTACGAAGACATCCTGTACCATAAAGCCGACGGGATCGCCAAAATTACGATTAACCGTCCGCACAAGCGCAATGCGTTTCGACCCCAAACCATCACCGAACTATGCGACGCCTTCAGTAACGCCCGTGAAGACACGCGGAT
>CASBQJ010000185.1 GCA_949127705.1 Synechococcales cyanobacterium PMM_0085 | reverse complement strand
GGACTCATATCAATTAGCATGTAGTCTGCATTAAATTTAGCTGCTGTTTTCTCAAGTAAATCATTGATAGCACCCGGTAAGTTCTTAAGAGCCTGAATTGAACCACTTAGCTCTTGGGCGATACCTAGTGTTACTTCATACTCAGCAAACCCAACATGACCGGGCAATAGAAATAGACCGTCCCGGCCTTGTATCTCAATACAATCGACAGCTTCAATTGCTCTTGGTTGTGCCTCAAATGCAGGAGCCAATCCTGTTTTTATGTTTGAAGTTGTATTATAGATTTCTTGAATCCTCGCCTCGTCATCCTCAGTTTCTTCTCCCAAAGCCATGCCTGTGAGATTGCACTGCGGGTCGCTGTCCACAAGGATTACTCTTTTCCCTTTTGAGGCTAGCATCCAGCCTAAGTTGAATGTGGTTGTAGTCTTGCTGACTCCGCCCTTGTGGTTGAATAAGGCAATTTTTTGAACCATTACCAAGCCTGCTTATAAGTATTGCGATCGCTAACTGCTCAAAATAGAACTCAGAGGCGAGTTAATCCCTAACCTCAAGTATACTTGAAGCGTTCTGGCCGGAGGTTCACACCCAAAGCCTAAGCTCCTTTATCCTTGTATCTTGAGAGCTAAGGTGTAGTAGGCTGTTTCCCCCTTGTATCTTGGCTTTGAATCCTCATCCCAGTAAAGCTCAGGGTTGCCATTTCTGTTCACTAATTTCCAAGCTCTGTCATGCTCACCTTCGTACTCCTGTTTAACTTTCTGCTAGCGGCACTTTGTTTAGTGGCAGCATGGCAGGTCTGGAAGCTGCGACGGACACTGGCTCGGGTGGCAGATGTGCTCACGTCGGCAGAGGAAAAAACCCATCGGGTCTTGCAAGGGGCACCTAATTCTATGAGTCGAGGGCAGATAGGCATCTACGAGCTGCGCCAGCAGGTGCAGCAGTTGGAACCCCAACTGTTGCAGCTACAGCGCGTAGTAGAGCTGTTGCAGCTGGGGCAATTACTCTGGCGGCAGATCCCAAGTCAGATCCCAAGTCAGCGGCGATCGCCAAAACGCAGCAGAGTTAAGCGAGGGTAACCTTTACCCACATCAACATCTGCCTGCACCAACATCTACCCACAGGTCAGCAACATTGCAATAGAGAATAGGGATAGAACACGCGATCGTGGACATAGCATCGTTTACAGGGCAGGATCGGTACACTCGGTACATATAAACGAGCATGGGTCGCAGGCATCACAAGTGGATTGCATAAACTGGTTGTATAAGGACATTTAGGACTGCATCATGTCAGACAATCGTTCTGGATCGGCTGGATCGTTTTTGGCGGGAATTGTAATTGGAGCTGCTGTCGGAGCGGTGACAGGGCTGTTGATCGCGCCTCGTTCGGGACGTGAAACCCGCCATCTTTTGAAAAAATCGGCGGATGCGCTGCCTGAACTGGCGGAAGACTTGTCGAGCAGTGTTCAAATGCAGGCCGATCGCCTCTCGGGTAATGCCTTGCGTAACTGGGATGGCACGCTGGCCAGATTGCGAGATGCGATCGCCATTGGCGTAGAAGCGACCCAGCGCGATCGGCAAGTTTCCACGCCGATTGAAAGCCGCCTACCGACCGAGAGCCGCCCTGCCCCGCCCGATTCTAGATTGATGTAGCGCACCGTGGTTGATCCTTTATTTTGGCTAGGTCTATCGGTTTTGCTGGTCGCTGTTTCGTTGACGGCGGTTTTGGTGGCGCTGTTGCCCACCTTGCGCGAGCTGGGACGGGCGGCTCGGAGTGCCGAAAAGCTGTTCGATACCCTCAGCCGTGAATTACCCCCGACATTGGAGTCGATTCGCCTCACGGGGTTAGAGCTAACCGATTTAACCGACGATGTGGGGCAAAGTGTCCAGAGTGCTGGACGAGTCGTGAAGCAGGTAGATCAAAGCCTGTTGGGCGTGCGGCAGCAGGCTAAACAGGTGCAAAAAACCACCCGCAATGTCATGGTTGGGGTGCGTGCGGCATGGCAAAGCTTCACGCAAGCCTCTGCACCTAAACGGACGAGCGATCGCCTATCTGCTCGTTCGACCTCAAACACAGACTTTGAGGCTGCTCATTACCTAAACCACACGGCTGAAACCTACACGGCTGAAACCTACACGGCTGAATCAGAAGCAGAATTAGCAGAAAATGTAGCCGCCGCCGCGCTCCAACGCCAGTCTCGCTATCAAGACGAGGACATTGCTGCGGCTAGATATGCAGACACCGGCGAACGGTTTACCCAGCCACCAGCCAACTCGTCTGGCAAACTTGAGCTGCCTCAGCCCACGCCTGAAGATGACTCGTAGGTGGGGATCTCCAAAGGTGAGGATCTCAAACCCATTCATCGCAAAATAACTCTTTTTCCCAGAAGCACCTTAGAATAGAGTAAAGAAATGTTAACAACGCCTACATTTCCTTAAGCTTTGTTAGCAGCTATAGTCATCATAAGGTTGTTCGGTTTTTGCCCATGCTCCGGTCACTATTCAACAGATTATTTGGTTGCCTAACGGTGCTCTCTCTAGTGATGCTGACTTGGGCGATCGCCCCGGCAGCTCAGGCATACGACAACCCCGACTTACTGCCCAGTGCGCCCACCAACATCATCGACTTGGCCGATTCGTTGACTGCCACTCAGCAGGAAGCCCTCGATCAGCATCTCAATGCCTTTGAGTCTGAGACTGGCTGGAAGCTGCGGGTTCTGACTCAGTTTGATCGCACTCCGGGTCGAGCCGTTAAAGCATTTTGGGGTCTAGACGACAAGAGCGTTTTGTTAGTAGCCGATCCGCGCGGCGGCAATCTGCTCAACTTCAGCGTGGGCGATGCCTTTTATGAGTTTTTGCCGCGCACCTTTTGGATTGAGCTACAAACTCGCTATGGCAACCAGTTTTTTGTCCGAGATAACGGCGAAGGCAGCTCTATTATTGAAGCGCTAAGTTCGGTTGAAACCTGTTTGCGCCGAGGTGGGTGCAATGTGGTGCCCGGTCTACCGCGCGAACAATGGATTCTCACCTTAATTACGTCCGTAATTGGTGGCATTGTCTGCGGTTTTGCGGCTCAGCCTCGAAAGCCTGGACAGTTGGTTGCATGGCAGTGGGCGCTGTTGTTCTCACCGCTCTGGGGTATTTTGTTTATTGCTTTTGGCATTGCTCCTGTGGTTACACGGACAGCCGAGTGGTTACCGTTGATGCGTAATATAGCTGGGTTTGCCATGGGTGCTCTAGTTGCCTACCTCTCCCCAATGTTTATTGCGTCTTCCGCCTCTGAAACTTAGCGAAACCTACTTCAGGTTTGAAGATTATTGTGAGTTTCAAACCTAGGATGGGATGAGGAAACCAGATTTCCCCATCCCACTTTTTTTAACCCTACACTCAAGGTTGGGATTTTAGCCCGGTGCTTGCCTTGAAAATGCACCCCCTAAATGTGCCACTATTTAAGGTCAGTGTTAAGGTTCAATGGAATCTTCAGGAAATCTGGTTGCAATTCAATCAGCCATTCAAGATTTCTACTACGGGACAAGGCTGGGGTAGGGTATGGAGTGGCACATAACAGACGCTCAAAGTCTCAGAATTATTGATCGTGAAATCGGGGAGCATGCTTTCTCTCCGGCAGAGTACGAGATCGTGCGGCGGGTGATTTACGCCACCGCAGATTTTGAGTACAAGTCTTTAGTTCGGTTTTCTGAACAGGCTCTACAGGCCGGAGCCGCTGCTTTGGCCGCTCGCAGCACCATCATTGTCGATGTGCCGATGGTTCAAGTCGGGATCACCCCAATCATTCAGAGCACGTTTTCTAACCCCGTGTATTGCAGTATGGATGCCCTAACCCGGCCTCAACGCGAGAAAACACGCGCATCCTGGGGGATTGAAACACTGGCACGGCGCTACCCAGAAGGGATTTTTGTGGTGGGGGAGGCGCAAACGGCGCTGACTAGCTTGGTGGATTTAATTGAAGCAGAGGAAATAAAACCTGCGTTGATTATTGGCACCCCGGCTGGGTTTGTGGGGGTGGATGTGGCGATCGAGCGCTTAAAAGAGTCGTTGGTGCCTCATATTCGGATTGAAGGCCGCAAGGGCAATGCTGTAGTCGCGGCGGCAATTGTGACCGGACTGGTCGATTTGGCATGGCAAGCCTATGGTAAAGACAATGATGGCATGGGGTGACGGGTTGCCCAAGAGTATATTGCTTCACGAAGTATTGCCTCACAAAGTATTACCTGTATTACCTAAAGCCACAGATTCGATGCAGACCCGCGATGGGGTGCGGCTCGATGCCGACCTCTACTACCCCGATGCTGTCGGAGAGTTCCCGGTACTGTTAATGCGGCAGCCCTATGGTCGGGCGATCGCCTCCACAGTGGTCTATGCTCACCCCAGTTGGTATGCAGCGCACGGCTACATTGTGGTGATTCAAGACGTGCGAGGGCGAGGCACTTCTGCGGGCGAGTTTGACCTATTTGCCCACGAAATTGACGATGGCTATGATAGCGTCGCCTGGGCGGCTCAGCTGCCGCGCAGTTCGGGGCAAGTGGGGATGTATGGCTTCTCCTATCAGGGAATGACCCAGCTTTATGCCGCCATTGCCCAACCTCCAGCCCTGAAAACCATTTGCCCTAGCATGGTCGCCTACGACCTGTATGCCGACTGGGCCTATGAAGGGGGGGCATTTTGCTACCAGCTCAACGTCGGTTGGGCCGCGCAACTCGCCGCCGAAACGGCTCGCCGCCGGGGCGATTTAGACGCCTATCGGGCGTTGTACCAAGCCGCACGTGCCCCCAGTTTGCCAGAACCCGTTTGCCCCCGTTCTGACCTACTAGAACGCCTCGCGCCCGATTCTTTCTACCATGACTGGCTGATCCATTCAGACTCCAGTGCCGATTATTGGCAGCGATCGCCCCACCACCAGTTGTCCCTCGTAGACCTACCCATGCTGCACATTGGCGGCTGGTTTGATACCTTTCTGCGCGGCACCCTCAAGCTATATGACGCCATGGCTGCCCGCAGCCAGTTTCCCCAACATCTGTGGATAGGATCGTGGGCGCACCTGCCCTGGGGGCGCTATGCCGGAGCAGTAGATTTTGGAGATGCTGCCAATTCTCCCATAGACGCTCTGCAAATTCGCTGGTTTGACCAGTTCCTCAAAGGTATTGACACCGGGTTACTCAACGATCCGTCGGTTTGCCTATTTGAAATGGGACGCGATCGCTGGCGCAAATTTGACCATTTCCCCGCCACCTGCCAGCAGTCCTTTGGGTTGGCTAGCACTGGATTAGCGGCCATGAGTGACCAAGATGGCACCCTTCAGCCCTGCGCTAGCGGGCAGGACCTCGGCGGCGCAGAAGCTGGTCGCGTTGGCTTGCCTGCGCAGAGCGCGTATCGCCCCCCAGTTCCCGATATCCCAGTTCCCGACATCCTGGTTCACGATCCCTGGCGACCTGTACCGGCCCAAGGTGGACATGCCACCGCCCCTGCTGGCAGCTTCAACCGGGCTGCCCTCGACTGCCGCACCGACATTCTCACCTACACTAGTGCTCCCCTAGCCGCCGATCTGCATTTAGCTGGGGCGATCGCCCTCGAACTCGCTTGCACCGCCGACACCCCCAGCTTTGACCTCTGCGCCACCTTATCTACCGTCAACCCAGACGGTGGCGTGTTTAATTTTTCGCAGGGCTATTTACGAGTTAATCCTAATCTTCCTATCGAAGCAAATGATTCTAGAGCATCCGATCGCCTCAGCGAAATGTCCTCATCTATCCCCAACACGCCCAATACACCCTGGGCGATCGCGCTCCAACCAAGCTGCCTCTGCATCCCCCAAGGCCATGCCCTGCGCCTCAGCCTCAGCGCTGCCTGC
>CASBQJ010000184.1 GCA_949127705.1 Synechococcales cyanobacterium PMM_0085 | reverse complement strand
GTCTGGAGGGGGTTAAAAGCGGGGGCAGAGTTCATGCCTGCCCGCC
The DNA here is from genome assembly GCA_949127705.1 of Synechococcales cyanobacterium PMM_0085. Taxonomy (GTDB): domain Bacteria; phylum Cyanobacteriota; class Cyanobacteriia; order Elainellales; family Elainellaceae; genus CASBQJ01. Next base: position 5,640 of record CASBQJ010000184.1, on the reverse strand, counting down.
TGTTTTGGGGCGCTGATGCAGATGCCGTGCGGGATGAATGTCTTGGTCTTCTAAAACAGCTTTGACCCACGGCACCGCTGCCAGAGCCGCAATGCCAGCGACGGTTAGCTCAACGGGCACCGATCCTAGGGCGTCGGGAGCGGCGGCTAGGGGATATCCGTCAAAGTGTTGCAGCAGGGTGTTGAGTTCACCCATGGCGTGCTGTGCCGTTTCACGGACTTGGGCGATCGCCGCCTGTCGCTCGTGGTAGGTTTGCCGTCGGGCAGGTAAAGGGCGACCTCGCCCGGTCTCTAACAAAACAATCGCCCGGATTTTTTGCTGCGGCTCTAGTTGGTTTAACCGCGCTCCAAACTCGGGACTAATTTTACTGGTCTTGGGGTCGGCCGCTTTAGGATTTGAAGATTCTGAGGCGGAACCCTCAGTTGCGGGTGCCATATCCCAAACCCTCGGGGAATCGACTACCTGGAACGCTCGTGCCATCATACTGTTCTGAGCCTCAAACTCACTCTGCCCAATCTTGCCGATGATGATGCCCCAGGCAAACTATTCTAAACCATCAATTCTATATTTAGAATAACTGGAATATCAATCCGAATTCAAGGGTTTGCGCCATAACTTGATGTTGGCATTGAACGTGGATGGGCTAGCGAATTTTCCGTCAGGATTTAAGCGCCTTGAGGGCTTCCAGCGGCTGGATCAGGCCGTAGCCCCAGCGGTTGTCGGGGCGGTAGCGATCGCCTGCCGGATGTTTGGCGGTTTGCTTGAGTGCTTCGATAATCGCTGTAACAGGGGCATCGGGCTGAGCCGCCATTAGCAGAGCCACTGCCCCGGCGACGTGGGGAGCGGCCATGGAGGTGCCGTCCATAATCGTATATTCGTAGCTGCCGTCGGGGCGCTTTTCGGGGGGAATGCACGAGTAAACCTGGGTGCCAGGAGCGACGACGTCGGGTTTGGTGACCACGGCCACTTTCTGCCCCGGAAACACCAGGCTGGCTCCGCTGCTGAAGGCCGCTACCTCGGTTTTGCTGCGGGGAATTTTTTCGACGGCACCGACGGCAAAGGCGCTGTGGGCATTACCAGGAGAGCTAGAATTGCCATGATTTTCATTGCCGATCGCCACCACGGGCAAAATGCCGTAGTCGTGCATCAAAATATCAAAAATTTCGGCAAACAGCGGCTCATAATAGCTGAACCCTAGCGACATATTCAGAATATGGGCACCTTTTTCGACCGCCCACGAAATTCCTTCCATTAGCGTCAGCAGCGTGGCGTCGCCAATCAGGACGCTGGCTACCAAAAGATCGGCGGCTGGAGCCACGCCAATAGACACGCCTTCAGGTGTTTTACCGCCCGCAATCGTGCCGCAGACATGGGTGCCGTGCTGGCCGCCATCAAAACTGGGGTTTGTCGTAATCCGGCGACCTAGCGGATCAATCATGACGAAATCACTGACGCGGCCTTCTAGGGCTGGGTGATCGCCATAGACGCCCGTATCGAGCACCGCAACTCGGATTTGTTCGCCGGTGCTAAATGCCCACAGGTCGGGAATTTCGAGCTGCTGTAAGCCCCAGGTGATGCCATGTTCGGCTTCTTGGCGGTTGATGTCGCCGTAGATCACATCGTTGGGCTTAATGAGCTTAATTCTTTGATTGGGCAAAATAGCAATCACGTTGGGTTGGTCGGCCAGGGCGGGCAGCGTTTTGCGCGTCACCTCCATGGTGGCGATCGGCAAAGCACCCGAACCAATTTTGGACACGGCTGGCTCGGCATGGATGGGCGATCGCTTTGCTCCTACTGCCTGATGGGTTTGAAACAGCTGCGCCTGAATCGACTGTTGCAGTTTTGCCCGACTTTTCATATAGCTCAAGCGCGTCTTAGCCGAACGCAATTGACTCAGCGTCGGCAAATCCTCGGATACGGGCGTCCGATAAATCACAATCGCGTCTAGCTTATCGTTTGGCCCACTCTCTGCTAAAAAGGGTTCAAAGGCGGGAGAGATTTTGTGTTCAATGCTCATGCTGTGACCTTGGGGCTACCTTCTACAATCTTCGGTAGGGGAATGGCAAAACCGGGTTAAATTGACGTAGAGTCTCTAGGATGTAGACTGGCAGGTTGAGTCAGTTGTGCCTGTTACTCTAAGGCCATTGGGGCGGATTTAGCAGACTAAGCGCCTATTAAGCACCTATATTGATGCGATCGCATACCCTCACAGAAGGGGTATAAAAAACTACGCAAATGGCAATTCAAAAGAAAGCATCCTGCTGAATAGGATGCTTTGCTTTTAAGTTTTATATGATGGGTTTTATAGCAATAATTCGGACAGAATGAAGCGGCTATAACACCGTAGGAGAGGAGATTTGGGTAGTTAGGATGGGATTTAATGTACCGATAGGTTGACCTAACTAACGAGCGCAGGGCATGGAACAGGTCTGCCACACTCACACAGCCAAGGCCATCGGTCGCCAATTTGATCAACGCGTTGGCTCGGTCACTCACCATAAAATGGCGCTGCCATCCGGCTTGACTCCACCCGTGCCCAATCTGCTCTTTTCAGGTCTCATAACTCTCCCACGCCAATGCCATGCTTGATGCCAAACAAAAAGAGACTTCCAAGCGCGAAGGAATGAGAATTAAATAACTCCGCTATTCTTCGGTAGGGGCGAACGGCCGTTCGCCCCTACCAGCAATCAAACTCCTGATCTTATCCAGCAAATAGTTTAGGATTTTAGGATCTTGTCTAGTATTACTGTTTTAGATTAATACTTAACCATACTCACTTAAACTCGCTCACCGAGTTCAGCAAGATCTTTAATTCGAGCATTGGGGAGGCTAATGAGCTGCTATAGCAGTTCTCAGATGAATGAAGTACATCACAGGCTCCAAAACAAGGGGCTTAAGCCCCTTGCCTGTACTGCACCGAAGTGAGAAGGGCTATAAAATTACATCGCTAGCTAAGCTTAAACACGTAGATGTTTTCTAAAATCAAATAGCTGCGTGGTTGACTCTATTTATCCCCATAGGGGCGGCACTCACTGCAAATAAATAGACCGTTTGGATGAATTCTGCTGTCGGCTAAAATTCTCTCACCGTGCGGGAAGCACGCGGCTCATCCTTCAACTCAACGGACATCTATGCTTAGCCCATTTACTTAATCCGGCACAGTCTAGAATTGACTTGGGCTTGCTATTGTCCTGGTTCTAGTCTCCATCTGCATGAACAACTTTCTCAGCATTCTTTTTGATGCAGGGCCGTTTATCCCCCATGGTCATTGCTATCTGTGGCGACCGAGCTTAGTTTGGCTACATTTGCTCTCTGATAGCCTCATTGCCTTTTCCTACTATTCCATCCCTCTGACGCTGTTTTACTTTGTTCGTAAACGGTCAGATCTGCCTTTTTCCTGGGTTTTCCTGTTATTTGCAGCATTCATTGTTTCTTGCGGCACGACTCACGTTCTGGATGTTTGGACGCTGTGGCATCCCACCTACTGGCTGTCTGGCGGAGTCAAGGCCATTACTGCGACTGTGTCTGTCTTTACGGCCTATATTCTGGTGCCGCTGATGCCGCAAGCATTGGCATTACCCAGCCCTGCCCAATTAGAGCAGGTCAATCATGCCCTTAAAGCTCAAATTCAACAGCGATTAGACATTGAGAATGAACTGCGCCACTCCCAAAACCAATTAGAGCAACGAGTGCGTGAACGCACGGCGGCACTGAGCCAAGCCAATGAGCACCTGCAACAGGAAATTAGCGATCGCACCGCAATTGAACTAGAACTGCGAGAGCGCGAAGAACGCTTTAGCACGCTGTTCAATGGTATGGAAGATTGGGGATTGGTGTATCATTTGGCCGACGATGGACACCCAGGGACGTTGATTGAGGTAAATGAGCAGGCATGTCAGCGGTTGGGCTATACCCGGCAAGAGTTGCTAACCATGTCTGTGGTAGAACTGGTTAGCTCACCGTCGATCGCGCCGCAAGACCTGGTTGATCGACTGCTGGTAGAAAGGCACATCGTAGTGGAATCGCTGCATCAGACCAAAACAGGGCAGCAGATTCCCGTGGAGGTGAGTGCAACCTTGTTTACCCTGAACGGTCGGCCAACGGTGCAATCGCTTTGCCGGGATATTACAGAACGAAAACAGACAGAAATCGAACGGGAGCAACTTTTAGAACGAGAACGATTTGCTCGCGAGCAGGCAGAAGCGGCAAACCGCATCAAGGACGAGTTTTTAGCCGTGCTTTCTCATGAACTGCGGACACCGCTCAATCCGATTCTGGGTTGGACGGCGCTGCTGCGTAAGGGTGCGTTAGATCCACAAAGCACGGCGATCGCCCTAGAAACAATTGAGCGCAATGCCAAATTGCAAACCCAGCTGATTGAAGATTTGCTCGATATTTCGCGGATTTTGCAAGGCAAGCTGTCCTTGAGCATTCAGGTGGTCGATTTGGCTGCAACCCTCGAAGCCGCCAAGGAAACAGTGCGACTGGCGGCAGAATCGAAAGCGATCGCCATTCAAACTGAGCTAGAATCGTCCACGCGATTGGTTTTGGGCGATGCCAATCGACTCCAGCAGGTGTTCTGGAATCTACTTTCAAACGCCGTGAAATTTACGCCTGCTGGCGGGCAAGTACAGATCCAATTAACCTTTAGCGATACAGACGCCCAACTCACCTTCAACGATACGGGTAAAGGGATTCCGCCTGAGTTTCTTCCCTTTGTGTTTGACACCTTTCGGCAGGCCGATGGCACCATTACGCGCAAGTTTGGGGGGTTGGGGTTGGGGTTGGCGATCGCGCGACAAATTGTGGAACTGCATGGCGGTACCGTGTCTGCTGCCAGTTTGGGCGATGGCCAAGGGGCAACGTTTAGCGTTCGACTGCCGCTACAGGAAATAGCGCTGCCCAACCGCCCGATCCATCCGCAACCAGCGCCGCCGTTGAGTTTGCAAGATCTACACATTTTGGTGGTGGATGACGATCCCGATTCCCGAGCGCTAACGGCCTTCATTTTGGAGCAATATGGAGCCAAGGTAACTCCGGCGGCATCGGCCGCCGCCGCGTTAATGGCCTTGGCTCAGATCTCCCCCGACCTGCTGGTGAGTGATATTGGCATGTCAGATATGGATGGGTACAGCTTGTTACGTCAGATCCGATCGCTGACTCCAGAGCAGAATAGCCAAATTCCAGCGATCGCCCTCACCTCCTATGCCAGTCAGGCCGACCAACAGCAGGCTATAGCCGTAGGGTTTCACCAGCATCTGCCAAAACCGATTGAGCCAGAAGTCCTGGTGGGGGCGATCATGCAGCTGGTGGCTCCAAAACCAGTTTGGGGCTAAGCCTGACACGACGCACCTCCAGCCTACCGTGGCGCTGCTTTAAACAGAGTGGCTAGGGCGATCGCCTGAGCTTGGGGCATTTGGCCATAGCAAAACACATAGGGCACGTCGGCGGGCAGTTGGGGAACAAACTGGTCGAGGATATAGGGGCTGCCGTAAATGACGAGTGCCTGGAGCTGGTCGGAGTGCAGTAAATAGTCGAACCAATCTTTGGCGACCTGGTTGAGTCCGGCGCTGCCGCGAAACGGGTTGCCGCGAATGAACAATTGCAGCAGGGTGGGTTGCCAGACAGACGTGTCGGGGT
>CASBQJ010000183.1 GCA_949127705.1 Synechococcales cyanobacterium PMM_0085 | reverse complement strand
GGGCAGACTGAGTCGTCAAGATTTTAGAGTAGATGGCAGCAGGCTATTGGGCGATCGCGGGTCGAAACTGATGCCAGGGATGGGCGGCCTCTAGCTGGGCCGCCAAAGCAATCAGCGTGACTTCATCGGCTGGACGGCCAACTAGCTGCACCCCAATCGGCAAGCCTGCTGGCGTAAAGCCTGTGGGCAAGGCGATCGCGGGTTGCCCAGTGGCGTTAATGATGGGGCTAGGAGCCACCCAGTGCACCACTTTTTCAAAGATTTGGGTCGGTCTGAGCCGTGCCCATTCGCCGACTTTGATCGTGGGATGCAGAAAAACGGGCAGCACGACGACATCAAACGGGTCTAACGTCGCCACGATCTGACGCGCGGCGGTTTGCATTTTGGCTACCGCTTGCAGATATTGTCCAGCGCTGCGTTGACGCGATCGCCGCAGTAACCAGCGATTTAGCTTCCCCATCAAAAACCAGGGCACGCCCACATCCACCCCGGTTTGCCATACCGTCACCAGTGGCTCCGCTAGATCGGTCAAATCTACGCTAACGGGTTCTGCTTGATGACCCATCGCTTCTAGGCGGTGAACGGTTTCTAATACCGCCTGACTACAGAGCTGATCGGCTGAACCAATCGGCAGCAAGTCGGTGGTGAAGCCAATTCGCAGAGGCTTCAGCGATCGCTGGGTGGCCGCTAAAAACGACGGATTTGGGTCGGGCAGCCAATAGGGATCGCCCAGCGTATGGCCAGCCATTACATCTAGCAGCGCCGCTGCATCGGCCACCGTATGGGCCAGCGGCCCATCGGTCGAAAGCCCACTCAGGCGATCGCCCACTGGGGCATGAGAGACGCGCCCCCGAGATGGTTTAATGCCGACCAATCCACAGCAAAAGGCAGGCCCTCGAATCGACCCACCGCCATCAGACCCATGGGCGATTGGACTTAGCCCCGCCGCCACCGAAGCCGCCGCCCCGCCGCTAGAGCCACCCGGCGTATAGTCAAGGTTCCAGGGGTTGCGGGCAGGTGGAAATCCATGCGGTTCGCTGTAGGGCGCAGAGCCAACTTCCGACGTCGCTGTTTTCCCCAGCAAGACAAACCCGGCCTGCTTAATTCGCCGTACCGTCCCCGAATCTTCGGTTGCTAGCCGATGGCGCAGCACCTTTACCCCGTAGCTACAGGCCACGCCCTCAACAGGAGTCAAGTCTTTAATCGAAATCGGCACGCCAAAAAACGGCGGCAGTTCTCCTGGATCTAGCCCCATTAACAGCTCCGTTTTGGTCGTGGCATCGGCGATCGCCTGCTCGGCCACGACCGTAAAAAAGCTGCCCAGGGCTGGATTTAGCCGCTCAATCCGCTCCAAATACACCCGGACTAATTCTAGCGGTGAAATCTCCCGCCGCCGAATTAGCCCAGCTTGTTCTAATGCGGGTGTAAATGCCAGATCAACCGGATTCATAAAAACCTCAAAACACTGCTGCTGCTGACTGTAACAACCAACATCAGCGGTTCAAACCCGATCAAGCCAGTTGCCAGAGTGGCTAAAGTCACTAGCTTAGCTGAGGATGGGCGCTGAGGATGGGCAAATTCTGACCTCCACGTTTATTTTGCCCACGCTTAGGGGCAAGCCGCCTACGCTTGACAAATTGGGCAATAATATAGCCGTCTGCCGCCCAGCATTTCTCGGCGGATTTCGGTGCCGCAGACAAAGCAGGGCAGGCGATCGCGGTTAAATACATAGAACCGATATTGGGAGCGTTTGTAGCCCTGCTGTTTTAGCTCAGCCACCCGTTGCAGGTCGTTGGTGATGCCCGCTGTTGCGTAGGATTGACGGCTGAGGGCGATCGCGGCGTCAGCCAAGCGGATAATTTGCTCAGGCGTGCAGTCTACGGGGCGCAGGGTGGGATGGACTTGGGCCACAAACAGGACTTCACTGCGCAGATAGTTACCCAGCCCGCAGAGGAAGTGTTGGTTGAGCAGGAGGGTTGGCAGGCCACGACGGTAGAACTGTTGGGCTAGAAAGCGCGCCGCCAGGTGCTCTGATGTGACGCTCTGATCTAAAACATCGGGTCCTAGGCGGCTGAGAAACGGATGGATCAGCAGTTCGTCATTCTGCAATACGGCAATGTCAGAGGCGCTGTAGAGCAAGGCCGAGCGCCGCGAGTTATGGATAGCGAGCCGCAGCTGGCGATTGGTTTGGGGATAGTCGTAGGGCTTGCGAATGTACCAAACGCCGTAAAGCTGATTGTGGCTGTAGATATTGAGCTGGCTGGTACAGCGGATCACCATGGCTTTGCCGTAGGTTTGAATTGCCAACACGCGATCGCCCGTCAACATCGCCTCATACCGCTTCAGGTGATCAAAGGCAAAGAAAATGTCAGCGATCGGTTCTTGGGCGATCGCCTTTTCTAGTTTGTCGGCAGCGCGGCGAATTTCGGGGCCTTCTGGCATCGCCTAGTAGCCTCCCAATTTGCCACGGCGCTTGGTTTCGCGTTCTGCCAACCGAAACATCACCAACCCAAATGTCAGATACAGTGCGCCATTTACCATGGCTAGCAGCAACGGTATCGGTTGCAGCGGCTGCCCTTGCGCCATTACCTGCCGCAGCAGACCTGCCCCAGGAGCCATTGGCAGCAGCAGCCCCAGCAGTTTGAGCGAACCGGTCCAGCTTTCGGACGGCACCGCTAACAAAAACAAGAGCGCAAACTGAAAAATGCCTAACAGCTGCTGCACCTGCTTCAACAGCAGCGACAGCGACCCCATGGCAAATGCCAGCCCATAGGCACCCAGCAGCACCGTGATAAACGCAGGCAGCACCGCCAACGGAAACGACAGCCGACTGCCGGTCAGCAGCATAATGGTGCCAAGAATGCCCGCCAGCAGCGTCAGCTGAATCGAGAGGCTGGCGATCGCCCGCGTCAAAAATACCTGAGTGGCGCTGTAGGGCGAAATAAATAGCTGCTCCAGGGTGCCCGTTTGCGCCTCGCGCTGAAGGTTCCCGGCAATGTCGGTCATGATAAACAGTGCCAGCGTCCACAGCACGTAGCCAATGATCACCGAATCTAACCGTTCGCCAAACTGCAAATTAGGCCCAGCCATATACTGAGCACTCAAAAACAGCCCGTAGAAGACAACCGTGGTGATCACAATCCCGGCGATCGCTTCCGTGGAATACCGCAAGAGTTGAATCCAACTGCGACGCAGTTCTGCCAAAAATAATTCAGTCATTTAGGTCTGGGGGTAAGCCGGGGTGCGCCTGGGTGAGCGTTAAGAAAATATCGGTGAGGTTAGCCCGGTCTTTCTCGACTTTGACCAGGGGCAGCGGCTTCAGGATGTCTAGGACGTGATACAGCAGCGCGGGGTCGCGGACAATGACTGTGTGAGCTTGAACCACCGCCCCGAGCGCTTCAATCTTTTGCAGGCGATCGCCATCTAGCTCAGCTTCCAGCTCCACCGTGTAGGCCGTACCCGAAAACTGCCGGATCAATTCTGCCGTCGGTTCTTCGGCCACAATCTTTCCCTGGTTGATAATGGCAACCCGGTCGGATAGTTCTTCGGCAATATCGAGCTGATGAGTGGTCAGCAAAATTGCCCGCCCCTCAGCTGCAATTTCTCGCACCAAGGTTTTCACCGTTTGGGTTGCTTCCACATCTAGCCCCAAGGTGGGTTCATCCAGCAACAGCAGCTGTGGGTCGTGGATTAAGGCTACGGCGATCGCCAGTTTTTGCTGCATGCCGCGCGATAGCGCCTGAACCACCGTTTTTCGTTTTTCGGTTAGCTCAAATCGCTCTAATAGGGTTTGCCCTCGCTGGCGTGCGACCCGCCGACTCAACCCTCGCAGCACCCCAAAGTATTCTAAGTTCTCCGCTGCTGTCAGCCGCCAATACAGGTTACGGTTCCCTTCCAGCACCGCACCCAGCGATCGCAACGCCTTTGCATCTTGATGGGGATTACGCCCCGCAATCCGCACCCAGCCCGCATCGGGCAAAATTAGCCCTGCAATCATTTTGATGGTGGTAGTTTTGCCAGCCCCATTGGGACCCAAAAACGCCAGCACTTCGCCCGCCGCAATATTGAGGGACACATCTCGCACCGCCAAGACGGCCTGTCCCTTGACTGGATATGACTTTTTGAGCGTCTGCGCTTCTAAAATTTGCATCAAAACTCTAGAAACACCGTGACTTTCTGCAAACCTCTAAGCGGTAGCAGCGAGGTAGACCATCGGCGACGATCAAAAACTAATCGCCACCTACACTCATATTACTGCCATCTGTTTCTGCCCCAGCCAAGTTAATCCCAGTGACGGTGGCTCCAGATGTGTCGGCATGGTACACCGTCGCATCAGAAAAATTAGCGTTGGTCAAATTGGCATTGGTAAAGCTAGCGTTGGTGGCAAACGCGTCCGTCAGATCAGCCCCGGACAGGTTCGCCCCGGTTAAATCGGCTCCCTCCAAATTGGCATCGGTCAGGTTTGCCCCGGCCAAGTTTGCCGCCCGCAGGTCTACTCCAATCAGATGTTGCCCACTCAAGTCAGCTCCCCGCAAGTCACACCCGGCGCAGGCACGGCTTTCTAGCAGCTGAGCCAAGTGGTTAGGATTCTCTGCTCGCACAGGAGCACTTAGCAGCAGAGGCACAATCAATGAGATGGCTGTTAAAAGGGTCGTTCTAAGTTTCATTTAGATACCTCCAGTTGTAGCGCTAAGGAGGGCAAGATGCTCTTCTGTGGCTAGCTTTAGGGCTATTTCTAGTGTGGCACAGCTGACAGATTGAAGCGTCATGCTTTGGGATGACCTGCTGACGAATAATCGTGGTTCAGTGGCAAGGTCTTAGCTACAGGTTGGCAAATCTGGATTTCGGAAAATTTTCCAAAATTTTGGAAAATTTTTAGACAAGATTTCTGCTGCCCGCTCTAGCCATCAGCATCGGGGAATTCATCAACGTTTACAATCAATTAACGTTCTGTTTTGCGGTTTGCGATCGCCCCTCCCATGCTGAGTGACTTATTTCCCGTCCAGATCCAGATTGATCCAACCACTGTCGCTGGAGTCGGGCTGTGGGCAATTGCCCTATACCTGGGCTTTTCTCCACTCAGCGATTGGGTGATTGATCAGCTGGCGCGCTGGTTCAACTATGCCGAGCGATCGCTTTATACCTCGCAAGCAGAGTTTGATCGGACAAAGCCAGCCCGCGAGTCCCAAAATGCTTTCTATGCGGCTCTCCTCAGCGTCATTCCGTTTGTAGTTGTCGGGGGGGGCTTAAACTACCTCACGGACGTTAGCCTGGGACGCAGTTGGGCCATTAGTGTTGGGATGCTAGCGGCGATCGGGGCAGGGGTATATGAATTGGGGCGACGCGATGGCCAAAGGCAACAGGAAGAGGACGACGACGGGTGAAGGATGTCCCCCCAGTTGTTAAGATCTCTACGGTGTCAACGCATGGTTCTAATTCCAAATCTGTAGTCCTCTCCCTTATGAGCAACGCTGAACGTCGTCCCCTATTAGACTTTGAAAAACCGCTGGCAGAGTTAGAAGCGCGGATCACTCAAATTCGTGAGTTGGCAGAGGAAAGTGAAGTAGATGTATCTGATCAAATCTACGATTTAGAAGAGCGGGCGAATCAGCTACGGCACGAGATTTTTCATAATTTAACCCCGTTGCAGCGGCTACAGGTCGCCCGACATCCACGTCGGCCTAGTACGCTCGATTACATCCAGGCGATGACGGATGAATGGATTGAACTGCACGGCGATCGCATGACGGGTACCGATGATCGAGCCTTGGTGGGTGGTGTGGCGCGGTTAGATGGCCAGCCTGTCGTGATGCTAGGCAACCAAAAGGGGCGCGATACCAAAGACAACGTGGCGCGTAACTTTGGCATGGCCTCACCCGGAGGCTATCGCAAAGCCATGCGGCTGATGGAACATGCCAATCGGTTTGGCATGCCGATTTTGACTTTTATTGACACGCCGGGAGCCTATCCAGGGCTAGAAGCAGAGCGCTTGGGTCAAGGTGAGGCGATCGCCTATAACCTGCGAGAAATGTTTCGTCTAGACGTGCCAATTATCTGCACGGTGATTGGGGAAGGGGGGTCGGGTGGGGCGCTCGGCATTGGCGTGGGCGATCGCCTGCTGATGTTTGAACATTCGGTTTACTATGTGGCCAGCCCGGAAGCCTGTGCGGCTATTCTTTGGAAGGACGCAGGCAAATCTCCTCAAGCCGCTGAGGCGCTAAAAGTCACAGCCCAAGACCTAAAAGCACTAGGCATTCTCGACCAATCACTGGAAGAACCTAGCGGGGGTGCTCATGCCAGCCCACTTCAGGCAGCGGCTACGCTCAAAGCGGCTATTGTGGCCAATCTCAAGGAGCTAAACCAGCTAACCCACGTTCAACGCCGAGAGTTGCGTTATCAAAAATTCCGCAAAATTGGCATGTTTACGGAAGTTTCTGCTTAGGCTGTGGCGTTTAGGGGAGTTTTCATCTGCATTGAGGTTCGGCATTCCGCCCGCCGTGTCCAGCTTGAATGATTTATCGTGATGAAAGCCCAGTTTTAGGTGCGAGGTGCGGTTGAAATTAGGCTTTGATGCAGATGCAATTCGAGCATCATGAGGACACTAGATTCTTAATGCTATAATCAGACTTGAAACATTTCTTAACATAACTTCAGGTCTGTTCACTGAGGTTCCAGCAGGTGATCCGGCTCCCTCTAAAGGAAACCTGCGAGTTTTTCAGCGTTGTGTGGAAGATGTTTTCTAGCTCGGATAAAATCACCTTCTCTCATAATTTTGATCGACTAATTCGGGCGATTGACAGCTTGAACGCTGCTCTTTAACCAGCATGTCCGGTCTGAATCAGCGCTTTAGATCAACTTAATTCAACATAGCCAGTCGGTTGGGTGCTGGGTAACGTTTATTGGGCAGGGCTGGAATGTTCCAGCCTGATCTAGCTTTGTGAAATCCTTTAGTGAAGCATTTAATCATTCATGGCTCTTTCCACTGGTCAACGCGCATTAATCACAGGGGCAAGTCGGGGAATTGGCCAAGCCACCGCTATGGCCTTTGCCCAAGCAGGCTTTGATTTAGTCTTGGTGAGTCGCTCTAAAGACGAATTAGAAGCCGTGGCCGCTGCAGCCAGAGCGCTTGGGGTAGACGTGCAAACCTGCCCACTCGATTTAGGAAATGTCGATCAAGTGGCTGAACAGATGGAGGCGATCGCCACACAGTTTGGCCCCATCCACATCCTGGTCAACAACGCTGGTATGGGCTACACCGGGGACGTGCTAACTACTCCCCTCGCTGATTGGCAGCAGGTCATCAACCTTAACCTAACCAGCGTATTTCAGTGTATTCAAGCCATCGTGCCGGGAATGCGCGATCGCCATCAGGGCATGATCATCAACGTGGCATCGATCGCAGGCTATCAGGCATTTCCAGGATGGGGAGCCTACAACGTCAGCAAGGCAGGTTTGATCGCCCTCTCCAAAACCTTAGCAGCCGAAGAACGACCCCATGGCATCCGGGTTGTTACATTTTGCCCTGGCTCTGTGAATACCCCCCTGTGGGACACCCAGACTGTCCAGGCAAACTTCGACCGCTCCCAGATGCTAACCCCCGACATCGTGGCCCAGTCAATTTTACATGCTGCTCTAGTTCCACCTGGGGCAGTCATTGAAGAGATTACCTTGCTGCCCAGCGGCGGCGTTTTTTAGGAATCCCCCTTGGCCATTCAACGGCCATTCAACGGCCATTCAACGGTTCTGCTCATCCCACTGTTTCTACTGAAAAGTTCACCCAATAATTATGACTACTATCTCTCCTAACGGTTTCAACAACCTCAACCCATCTCGCCCAAAACAGGGAAATGCGGCCGATGCGGCTGAAGCTCTTAAGCTCACCGTGCGCCCTGATCGAACCACGTCCTACGGTCAAGATGTTGACCCCAAAACCACTGAGGTCTCCAGCGAAGAGATGATGGCAGCCGTGCGAACAATGTTGCTTGGAGTTGGGGAAGACCCCGAACGAGAAGGGCTACTAAAGACGCCCAAGCGGGTGGCCGAAGCCATGCAATTTCTCACCAGCGGCTATAACCAGTCGCTAGAAGCACTCGTAAACGGTGCCATTTTTGATGAAGGGCACAATGAAATGGTGCTGGTGCGTGACATCAGTGCCTTCAGCCTTTGCGAACATCACATGCTGCCATTTATGGGCAAAGTCCATGTGGCCTACATCCCCAACCAAAAGGTAGTGGGGTTAAGTAAGCTGGCTCGAATTGTGGAAATGTACTCTCGCCGTTTGCAGGTGCAAGAGCGCCTCACCCGTCAGATTGCCGAGGCCGTACAAACCATTCTTGAACCCAAGGGTGTTGCTGTAGTCATGGAAGCCAGCCACATGTGCATGGTCATGCGTGGCGTGCAAAAACCGGGTTCTTGGACGGTGACCAGTGCCATGATTGGTGTATTTCAAGACGATTCCAAGACGCGTGAAGAGTTTCTGAGTTTGATTCGCCACCAGCCCGCATTTTTCTAGCCTTGGTGCTAGACGACATTTGGCGCTAGATGACATTTGGCGCTAGATGACATAAGGACGAGGTCACTGCATGTAGTAGAGAGGCAAGAATTTGCGTCTTCACTACATGCAGATTGAGCCTGAACGGGCTAAAGTTGGGTTAGCAACGAGAATTGAACTGTATTTCACGGCACACAGCTCCTATGGAACCTGAATCCAGCCAAGACTTATTAGATACCGAAATGGAGCAAACTAGCCATCTTGATGTCATCGAGACGGTGATCTCTAGTTTGCAAGAAGACCAAAGTGCAATGGTCAACCACTCAGAAGAGGGATCTCTGTGGAAGTTTAAGTACGGCAGTGTTGAGGTATTTGTGCGGCTAACGGGAGAGAGCGATGAAGATACGCTCACCGTTTGGGCACCGGTGCTCAAATTGCCCGTGCAAAATGAAGCCGGGTTAACGCGCAAACTCCTTGAACTTAACTGGGCTAGTACGTTTGAGTCTCACTTTGGCATTGTAGACAGTCAGGTGGTGGTGGTGGCTCAGCGCACTGTAGCCGAACTCTCACCCGGGGAAGTGTCTCGCAATATTACCGTGGTAGCGACTATAGCCGACAGCTACGATGATGCATTGCAGGCAGAGTTTGGCGCTGCCTAATGCCGCAAGCTGGCGGTTAATTCCGCTGCTCAATGCGCCTGGACGGGTGCAGATGGCCATCGATCGCTGGCTGTTTGAGCAGCATTGCTCTGGGCTGCATCCGTCTACGCTGAGGTTTTATACATGGGAGCCGATCGCCCTTTCATTGGGGTACCATCAGCGCCAAGTCCCGGATGCTTGGCAGCGTGTCACCTGGCAAGGAAACCGGGTAGAGCTAGTGCGCCGTCCCAGCGGCGGGCGTGCCGTATTACATCAGGGTGATTTAACCTACGCTGTGGTCACGTCTGCCATGCCGAGCCGCCGAGTTGAGGCATACCAGCAGATTTGTGAATTTTTGATTGCGGGATGGCGATCGCTGGGGGTCTCGCTGGGGTATGGCAGCCCTAGACGTGGCTATATCCATAATCCTAATTGCTTTGGCACTGCCACAGGGGCAGATTTGGTGATGCCAGATGGCACCAAGCTGATCGGTAGCGCTCAGCTGCGGCAGGGTGATGCGGTGTTACAGCACGGTTCAATGCGGCTGTGCCCTGACCCAGATTTATTTGAGCAGGTATTTGGCGTTTCAGGTGAGATTTCAGGTGAGCGGGTGCCGTCGCGATCGCCGTTTGCGGCAATTCCTGCCCTCCCCATTGCGGCTGTAATCGAGGCTCTAACCGCCGCTGCCTGTGAATGCTTTGACATGCGGCTTGCTGTCCAACCGCTGTCGCAGTTGGAGTGGGCAGCCGTGAGGGCAAAGCTGGAGTCCTTTCCCCAACACTAAGCGGGCTGCTACAACCTATCACTCGCCTTGATTCAACGATTTGGCGATCGCCCCCAACGGCAACCCTGGTGGATAGGTGCCTTCTTCCTTGATTCGGTTAATTAAGGCATCGGGGACAGGCACCTTCAGTTTTTCGACCACAGCTCGCACAATATCACCCCGATCGATCATGCCAGCTACCGCTCCTGCCGGCGAGAGCACGGTAATCGAGCGCAGTTCTTGAGTGTCTAGCTGATCGATCACATCTGACAAGGAGGCAGTTTCTGTGACAGATGGGATTTCGAGCAGCGGGTGGACAATATCATTTAGAGTGGTCGTCTCCCAGAGGCTCCGCTCTATTTCCTGCAAGTCTTCCGGTTTGATCATGCCTCGGTAGCGGCCATCCGAGCTAGCAAAAAAAGCGGGCGCGATGCCACTTTCTTGCTGGATGTAGTTTTCATTGAATGCCTGTAGCGTCAGCGTTGCATCGACCACGCGAAACTCACGGGTCATCACAGCGGCAGCGAGCAGCCCTCCGACCGCCTCCTGCACATCGGAAACGCGGCTATAGGAACTGGCATTGTTAATCACAAACCAGCCGATTAGCCCAATCCACAGCGCATCGAAGCCATTGGCAGGCGATTGCAGATAAAGCATGACCCCGAGAGCGATCGCCACCCAGCCCAGCACTTGACCCGCCCGAGCCGCCCAGCGCAACCCCTTAATTCGGCTCCCTGTTGCTTTCCAGACAGCGGCCTTGAGCACCTGCCCACCATCCAACGGCAACCCTGGAATCATATTGAATAGCGCCAGCGCTAGATTGATGCCAGACAGGGTGGACGCCACCAAGTGGGGAGGGGTATTGCCGACCAAGCCGCGAGTCAGCAAGGCCAGTAACAGAAACAGCGCAAAACTAACGGCTGGCCCAGCGATCGCAACTTGAAACGCTTGCCCCGGCATTTTCGATTCTCGATCAATTGAGGCCACGCCACCGAAGAGAAACAGCGTAATCGAGTTGACCTTAATGCCCTGCGATCGCGCCACCAAGCTATGCCCTAGCTCGTGGAGCAACACTGAGCCAAATAGCGCTAATGACAAGACTAAACCCGTCACCCAAGCGGTAACAGGATCATATCCGGGCTGCTGCTGCAAACTGAGTCCATATGACCAAGTAAACAATGCCAGAATAATAAACCAGGATGTATCAATCAGTAGAGGAATGCCAAAAATAGAGCCAACTTGCCAACCTGGTTTCATGAATGCCTCCTGGCTGCACAATCTGAATCGGCAATACCCTCACAGCAGGGGAGTCTGGCTGCATTAGTAAACCGCGAGAATCTGACAAATCTAAAACAGTTCTCTAAGTTCTTAATTCTACTGAATTTTTACAGTGAAAAGCAGCAGGGATGAGGGATGAAGGGAAACATGCGCCAGGTGGGAGAATGTCCGGGGTTGCCGAACATTCTCCTGGGGCTCTACAGCAATCCGGCGTTCGAGAGGCCGAGGATAAAGCCTGCGCCTAGAAGGTGACCAAAGCTAGTGGTGGCTAGCAGCTCGGGCACTCCAAAGCCCGTAAACATCGCGGGCACCTGCACCGGCAGAGCGGGCCCTACACCTCGGTTTTTGATGGCATAGTAGCCAACGGCGATCGCAAATAGGTTACAAGCAACCATGACCACAGCAGTATTAATCGACCAAGGGGACGTCGTGGCTGTGGCAAGAATTAAAGTGGCGTTCGTCAAGATCAATCTCCAAAAAACATTAATTTCAAACCATCCAGTTCGATCTTAAAAGCTGTGTTCTAGTAAAAACATTTTGTAGAAAGAGTTAACAGTTCTCTGAAAAATTGATACAAAACTAATTGAAGCCGAGGTCTCCTAGCCTCGTTTAATCGCCAACGTTAGTCCATCAGAGAGTGGGAGCATACTCAGCGTTACGCGTTCATCGTGATGAATTTTTTGATTAAAGGCGCGAATTGCTTCTGTGCTAGCGTCTCTGGCCGCCGGGTCCAGCACACTGCCCGACCAAAGCACATTGTCTACGGCAATCAGCCCGCCCGGTCGCACCAGTTGCAGCGATCGCTCGTAATAGCGCCAGTAATTTTCTTTATCGGCATCGATAAATACGAAGTCAAAGCTATCCGCCTCCCCATCTGCTAGCAGCTGGTCTAGGGTGGTTAAAGCTGGAGCAAGCTTTAAATCAATTTTGGCGGCTACACCGGCTTTTTCCCAATATCGACGGGCGATCGCCGTATAGTCTTCGCTAACATCACACGCGACCAGTTTGCCATCGGCGGGCAGCGCTAGCGCGACGGAGAGCGCACTATATCCAGTAAATACCCCGATCTCTAACGTCTTTTTAGCTGCAATTAACTGCACCAACAGCCGCAAAAACTGGCCTTGATCTGGGGTAATTTGCATCATGCCACTCGGGTGGTTTTTAGTTTCGTCGCGCAGCTGCCTCAACACCTCCGGCTCTCGCAGTGAAACTGACAGCAAATAGTCATGTAACGCGTCGCTGAGTCCCAGTGATTTGCTCATAATCAGTCCCAAGGGTAAATAAGCTAGAGGGTGGGCAACCGCCATTGCCGCGATTGCTTTAAAAGCATGACATGCTTACACCCCCGCATGGTGAAATAAAGAGTAGTCGGTTGATTGTCAGCCGCACCGGGCAATCAGACCTACCCTGTTCCCCCGTCCCTTCGCCGCCTGCCCATGCTCCGCAAAATTTTGGCCATGACTCTGGTTTTTGCCCTCACCACCCTCACCGCCTGTGGAGTAGCCGTGGGGCCTCCTCATGATTTGGTAGAACGGGCGATCGCCTTACAATTTAGCCAGACCGAAACAGAGCTGCTCCAAGTCCTTGATCCGGGAACCACCCAGCTGCCGCCATTTACCATCGACCGCGTTAAAATAACTAACCAAAAGTCGTTAAAAATCGACGATCTTCGCAGTTACTACCTGCAAGGTACCTACGACTTCCGCCTAGAATTTCGCGATCGACCGCTGAGCCAACGCGACAACCCGTTCGAGATTTACCTACAGCGCCAAGTCGAAGGCAAAACCTGGCGGCTGGCACGCCGTCAACTCAATCAAACAGGCACCCCAACAGACACTCCAACAGACACTCCAACAGACACTCAAATAGACACTCAAACAACCTGGACAACCCAGTTAGTGCTGTAAAGCTAATAGTGCTGTAAAGCTAATAATGCGACAAAGCTGGGCGACTAGAACAGCTTTGATGGAGACTGTTCTACTCCCGACTCTGTGAATCTCTCCCACCTGGCCCCCTCCATGCCTGATTCCGCCCTGCTCGACTCTACCCTGCGCCAATATGAAGCCGCTCTGAGCCAGCTAGAAGCGGCTCAGCCTCCCCCAACAGAGGCCGCTATTTTAGAGGTTCTGATCGGGCGAGACCAGGTTCAAGGCGCGATCGCCCAAGCGCCCTTGGCGACGAATCACAGTCAGCGTGTGACGCTATATCGACTAGATCAACGGCTGCGGCGGCAGTCTAATCCCATTGCCCGAGGGGTAATGCTGCCAGACTGGCGAGAAAGCCTCAACCCACCAGAGAGTGCCTGGTGGTGGAAATTTCCCCAGCCGCTCGACCCACGCGATCGCCTCGACTGGCTGTGGAGCGGCTTAACCCTCGCCTGTCTCACGGCTAGTTTGAGCCTGTTAATGGACATCTCCTCCAAGTTTTTTGAAAGTGGGCCAGATCTATTTGGCTCCTTTACAGTCGTGAGTCAAAGTGTGTTGACCCTACTGGCTGGCGGTAGTGCTCTGACCCAGACCGGTAGAGAGGCCACCGAAACGCTGTTACAGCGGGCAGGGTTTTCTAAATATCGGTGGAACGAAGCTAAGTTTGGGATTGCGGCGAGCCTGTTGCTGCTCCTGATTGGGATTCATACCAACTTGCCGCAAATTGCCAGCCTCTATAGTCAATGGGGCAGAAACAATGTGCAGGCGGGTGAACTGAGCAGCGCCCAAAACAACTATCAGCGATCGCTTCAGCTCAATCCCAACAATGCCAAAACTCACTATAGTCTGGGCAAGGTATACGACGATTTGCAAAAAAATGAACAGGCAGAAGCCCAGTACCAATTGGCGGTGAAAGGCGGCGTTCCGCAGGCATATATCCGGCTATCTCGGCTTTATATTCTCAATGGCAAACCGAATGAAGCGACCGCCTTACTGACCTCCGGGGAAGAAAAGCTGACTGCGTCCGATCAAAATCTCAATTCGAGTGCAGCCGCCAGTTCTCAGAATCTAGCCTACGACTACCACACCAATTTGGGCTGGGCCTATCTGAAACAAGAAATGTTTGCCGCTGCTGTTGCGGAACTTCAGCAAGCTGTCCAAATTGATCCCAATCGGGGCGCTGCTCATTGTCTGTTGGCACAAGCATGGGACGCTCAGAACAAATCAGCCGCATCAGAATGGCAAGCGTGCAATGCCCTTGCCGATCGCTCCATACCTGAAGAGAATAGCTGGTATAACCTCGCTCAATCGCGTGTGTAAGGTCTGAATCTATGGCTGCTTTCCCTGTAGAACCCACTCCTGAAACGACCCCAGTCGTGATCGCTGTCGCTGTTGATCTAGAGGCTATAGATCCAGAGGCTGTGAATCCAGAGATGGGCGCTCGATGGCGCGATCGCCACGTCTTACAAAGCCTGCTCCCAGGAATTTTGCTGCTGTTGCTGCTGCCTATCGGAGCCAGCTTTTTGGCACTGAAGCAACTACTGGGATTGCCTGACATGCCCCGCTGTTGGGCGATCGCCCAGGCCAGAGATTCTACGTCTAACCAAATTTACTGCGCCGAAATTTTAGCCAGCAAACAAACGGCTGAAGACTTGAGCCGCGCGATCCAGCTGCTTATACCCATTCAGCCCACAGACCCGTTGCACAAAAAGGCCGAGCACCTGATTCAGCAATGGACAACGGCGATTCTTACCCTTGCCAATATAAAATATCAAGCAGGTTCGCTGTCTGAGGCTCAAGATATTGCCCAGCAGGTGCCCGCTAACGTTTTTACCGCCAACCTGGCAGAGGAGCAAATCAAACGGTGGGAAGCAGAATGGGCTAAGGCAGAGGAGATTTACACGCAGACCCAAACCCACATTGATGAGGAACGCTGGTACGATGCCTTGACCAGCGCTCGCCAGTTGCTGCAAAGCGGTAATCGCTATTGGGCCACCCAAAAATACCAGGAATTGATGCGGACGCTTCAGTCAGCTCGGGAGAATAATAATTCTGCTAAGAAAACAACGTCTCAAAATCAGCCTACAACCGTAGATGACTTGATTACTCGCTGGGAAAAAGAGCAGCAGCAAAGCGATGCCGCCCATATCGAGCAGGCTAACGCGCTAGCCAAAACAGGTGATTTAGACGGGTTGAGAGCCGCTATTACTGAGGTAGAGCAGGTGCTTTATGGCACGCCTCAATACGAAGAAGCGCAACAGTTAACGTCTAGGTTGAGGCAGCAAGCAGAAACGCTTGAAGACCGTCCGCGCCTACAGAGAGCCATAGCTCTGGCTGGCCGAGGCGATTTGAATTCACTCGAAGCCGCAATCGATGAAGCTAGCCAAGTGACCTGGGGGCGCGCCCTCTACGCAGAAGCACGCGATCGCGCCGATACCTGGCGCAATCAAGCCCATCAATTACGGGTGCAGGCTCAAGAGGAACAGCTACGGACGATCACAGGGCAAAGCAGCGGGACAGATCCCTTATCCCCAGCAGCTCCAAGTTCCGTCCCGCTCACGCTCCCATCTGCTACCCCCCTCTCGCCATCGCTGCCGCTTTCCACCGATAACGACCCAACCCCCAATAGCTCATCCAATGATCCCAGGCAATCTCCTTAAAATATTTCAGCCCGGTCTCTCCGTACAAATATTGGTGC
>CASBQJ010000182.1 GCA_949127705.1 Synechococcales cyanobacterium PMM_0085 | reverse complement strand
GTTCAACTCAGATAAATACAGGTGATATTCCTGGCTTTATTATACGAATTTTGACAAGACACTGAATCCTGTCAGAAGCAAGTTAAAAACTCTGGTGTCCTGCGATCGCGCGCTCCTACCACCGTAAATTCAAAGCATTGGATTGAGCGATCGCCGCCAAGGTACACCACTATGCCACTGCAACGGTTGACGGGCTAAGAATTTTTACAGAAATAGATCCCTGGTGTAAGGGCGAAGCATTTGGCCAGTACGTTTACCCATGACTGGGAGGTATCAGCCAAATGCTTCGCCCCCTAACGCTTACGGACAGGCGATCGCACAGATCCAACCGATTAAGGGAGGCGATCGCACGGATTCAACTGAGTGGTGGTGGCGATCGCACTGATGATATTTACAATCCAAATGACCACTGCGTCTTTGGTAGACTAGAGACAGTGCTAGTTCTAGCGAGTGATTTGTTCTATGACTGCCGAAACCGTTTCACGCTACGTGACCCGCAATGCTGAAATTTTGAGCGGAGAACCAATCATTACAGGGACACGTACATCTGTCCGCGCTATCGTTGGGTTATGGCGTATGGGCATTATGCCAGAAGAAATTTTGAACCATTTGCCTCATCTCACTTTGGCGCAGGTGTTTGACGCGTTGAGTTTCTATCTCGATCATCAAATAGAAATTAATGCCTATATAGAGCGCAACCAAGTTCCCAATGAATTAGTACATCCATCTGTACAGCCAATATTGGGCAAATCGTGACGATTTTTGCTTCACTTTATACAGATGAAGATATGTCGGCATTGGTCGCCACACTTTTGCGATCGCGTGGTTTAGACATTGCAACCGTTCCTGAACAAACTGCGCTTGGCAAACCCGACAGTGAACAACTTGAGTTCGCCACATCGGTCGGTAGGTGCCTCTTGACCCATAATCGTGTTGATTTCGAGCGGCTGCATCTTCAGTACATAGAAACAGGTAAGCAGCACTCTGGAATTATTATTGTTCCTCAGAAAAATGCTTATGAAGTTGCCCAACGGATTGGCATTTTAGTGAATACCTTGATGGCTGATGAGATTAGAAACCAATTGCTATACGCTTAAATTCTTCGCAAAGAAGTTGCGCTGATATCTGTTACCGATCTGAACCAGGATGCGATCGCCACCAACGTAATGCAGCCAAACCGACTCATTAGCTTGGGGCGATCGCTTCTGAGGGGTATTCTAAGCCGTTAGTTGTAGGCTAGGATCAAAGAGAGCCTTGCTATCGGAGATTAATATGACAACCACAGCGCGTGTGATTCATAGCGACCCTGACGTACTAGGAGGAACACCTGTTTTTGTTGGAACTCGTGTCCCGATCAAAACGTTGCTAGATTATCTTGAAGCAGGTGATCCGTTGGATAAATTTTTAGATCATTTTCCTAGTGTTAGCCGTGAGCAAGCGATCGCTGCCCTTGAACTCGCAAAAGAAATGCTAACAGCCTATGCGAATCCTGCTTGATGAATGTGCCCCACGGCCTTTAAAGCGTGAACTTGCCGATTACAAGATATATACAGTTGTTGAGATGGGATGGTCAGGGAAAAAGAACGGTGACCTGCTGCGGTTGATGAATCAAGCGGGTTTTACGATTCTATTGACCACAGATCAAAATTTGCGCTATCAGCAAAACTTACAACAGTCTGGAGTAGCGGTTGTTGTGCTTATGGCATCGAGCAATAGGCTCCCTGATTTAGTTCCTCTAATCCCAGCGGTTCGCAACGTGCTGAATACTATTGCTCCGGGAGACGTGATTGAAGTTGGAGGTTCCTAACAGCGCGATCGCCCTCAACGTAGCATAGCCAGATTAACCAATTAGACTGGGGCGATTCTCTACGAGACGGCAAAGCCGAACGCAGTGGCTCAACTGACGAATGGGGCGATCGCACTATTCAACTGAGTGGTGAGGGCGATCGCACAGATTTAACTAGCAACCCGGCCTCAAGCTTAATCTATATAGAAGAGTAAAGTAAGCTGAGATAGAAAATCCTGTTGTGCAGAGGCGCATATCATGACCCTTACAGAAGTGCTACCCGCCATTCGACAGCTTTCCGTCATAGAAAAGCTCAAGCTGATTCGGATTTTGGCAGAAGAGCTAGAAGCGGCAGAAGACATTTCACCTCTAGAACCCTTTAAGACCTATAATCTACCGACTCCTTATAACAGCTTTGGAGCTGGAGCAGTATTAATGCAAGCGGCAGAATCAGCAAATCAGGATTGATTATCTATACATGCGTTTCCGCTATTCCACGACTGACCCGTCTCAAAACGAGTTCGACAGTTTACCCAGAGTCCCAATTATTCTCCGCCGAGAAGCACGCACTGTTGAAGCGCTTGGATTGGTTGATAGTGGTGCGACTATTAATGTTTTGCCCTATGAGCTTGGTCTGCAATTGGGTGCTGCATGGGAAGATAGCAAGGCAATCATTAAACTCGCAGGGAACTTAAGCAATCAAGCAGCAATTCCTTTCTTTGCAGCGGTTCAAGTTGCAGATTTTACGCCAGTTCAGTTAGTGTTTGCGTGGGTTAAAAGCCCAAATGCACCTCTGATTCTTGGCCAGACAAACTTTTTCATGGAATTCGATGTGTGCCTCTACCGTTCCAAAATGGAATTTCAGGTAAATCCAAAGACTGGTTAAGGGTGAGCGATCGCACGATTCAACCGAGTGGTGAGGGCGATCGCACTGTTCAATCAATTGGGGAAGCGATTCTCTACGAGACGGCAAAGCCGATCGCACTCATATAAAATTGAGGCAGATTAATGAGGAGTTCGAGGAGATCTGTCGCTGTTTAAATATGTGTGCCGACTATGCGCCCAAACGTTGACTCTCAGAAGATAGAAAAGCTGATGCAAGTCCTGGGTCGAGAAGCCCAGGGTTCAGGCTGTATTTACTTTACAGGTGGCGCTAGTGCCCTAGTGATTGAATGGCGCAGTTCAACGGTTGACGTCGATATTCGTCTAGATCCTGAACCTCTGGGAATTTTCCAAGCCATTGCAAAACTCAAACAAGAATTGAATATCAATATCGAACTAGCTTCTCCACAGGATTTCTTACCCCCTCTGCCGGGATCTACCGTGTACACACATCTCGGACAAAGTCTCAACGTGCTGAGAGATCCCCCTAATCCCCGCGCTGACGCGCCGCTGCGCTAGAAAAAAGGGGGACTTTGAGTCCGGTTCCCCCCTTTTTCAAGGGGGGTTAGTGGGGATCAAACGCAAGTGAGCCTATATCAGAGGACTTGTGTGTACATCCCCTCTGCCGGGATGGCGTGACAGGAGCGTATTCATTGCCAAACAAGGTCAAATTTCGTTTTATCACTATGACTTTACAGCTCAAGCGCTCTCTAAACTATCCAGGGGATTTGACCGTGCCATTAGAGATGTTCAAGCCATGTATGAACAGAAATTATTTGCTTTGAGAGAGCTACGGGACTGCTTTGAAGCTATAGCACCCGAATTAATCCAATTTCCTGCTCTTAACCCTGATGGATTGAGAAGTAGAGTCGAGAACTTCATCGAACGTCTTGACGGTAACCCAGAGGCAAGTCAGTTATCTAGTGATTGCAGTAGCTAGTACCGTTTGCCGTAAACAGCCATGCCTCCATTGCCCTTAAGGAAATTGCTCCTTGGAGAACTAAGTTGGAAACGATTGGTGCGATCGCCCCTGATCGATTCAAGCTCGCAGATTTAACGTGGGCATAAGAGCGATCGCTGCCTCCTGTTTAGATATCTAAACTATTGGTATCTCTCAGCTAGGCCAATCATGCCGGCAGCCCCATTACCCGCCGATAGGGTGCCTCCATTTCTTGCCGCAGGGGTGAGTGGCGAGTGCCATCCCACTGGCTGCGCTCAAATAGCTCTTGCCGTAGAGTTGCCACATCGAGCGTGGCCATCTCCCCTTGCTGCACCACCAGCCGACCATTCACCCACACACTATCTACCACCTGAGTTGGGCGACCCAGCACCAGTAGCCCAATTGGGTCGGTGCGAGGCAGCAGCGATAGATTAGTGAGGCTATAGAGAGCGAGGTCTGCTTTTTTGCCGACCGTTAATGACCCGATCTGGTCGGCTAAGTTTAGCCCCGTGGCACCGCCCAGCGACGCCATTTGGATCGCGTCTTTTGGGGTAATCCAGTGGCGGTAATCAAAGTCTGTAGTGTTGTGCAAAATGCAGCCCAGTTTAATCGCCTCTAATACATCCTGCGAATCGTTACTGGCAGAACCATCGCAGCCAAAGGTGACATTCACTCCCGCCTGTCGATATTTCAAAATCGGGGCAATGCCGCTGCCTAGGCGCAGATTGCTCAGGGGGTTGTGTACCACGGTGGAGTGGGTGGCTGCCAAAATGGCAATATCGGCATCGTCTAGCCAAACGCAATGGGCGAGGGAGGTGCGATCGCCCAAAAAGCCCAAGCGCTGCAGCTGCTCGGCGGCGCTGCATCCATACTTTTCGTAAGCTAGCATCTGCTGCGCTTTGCTTTCGAGCAGGTGAGTGTGGCGGCAGAGGCTATGGCGATCGCTCAACTCCACGCAGCCCGTCAGCAACGCATTGGAGCATAGCTGTGGCCCGGTCGGAGCCAGCATGATATTCATGCCTGCTTCCGGTCGATGGAAGTTAGCCACCAGATCAGCCATTAGATCTAGGTTGTCTTGCAGGCTCATGTAGTGGGGCACATGGGTGCGCTGTTCGCCGCCTGTCGGTAGGCTGGTGGTCAGCGACTGGTCTTGAATCAGGGGACCGACAAACGCCCGAATCCCTACTTCTTGATAGCCCCGCACGGCGGCGGCGACGGTTTCTTTTTCTTGTCCAGGAATCAGGGTCAGGTGATCAACAACGGTGGTGCCGCCAGACAGCAAGGTTTCAACGGCGGTGCCCAAGGCACTTAAGTAGACCTGCTCGGGATCGGGGAGGGGAAAGTCGCACAGTTCGCCCAGCCACAGTTCTAACGGCAGGGGCGCAATGCTGCCGCGCTGCCACAGTTCAGATGAATGGGTATGGGCATTGACAAATCCGGGCAGCAGCAGCTTGTTGCGTCCGTCAATCACTGTACCTATCGGTTCTAGGTGGGGTGCGATCGCGGCGATCGCGTCTCCTTCAATTTGAACATCTACGGTCTCGTAACCCTGACCAACTGGAATTAGAACCTGCTGAATTGTGTAGCTGCCCAAAACGAACTATCCTTGATGATCAAAATCTGCTCCCTATCACACTAGCAGTGTTCTACGTAGTAAAAATGTGTCATGGAGTATAGGTTGAAGGCGTATATTGAGGTGTAAAGCAGATCTTCATTTCACCCCCTAACTTTCATGCTCCAATACATTACCCTGCCCGACGATGTTCTTCCAGCCGTTGCTCCCTATTGTCATGCGGTGCGGGTGGGGGAGCTACTGTTCGTGACTGGGCAACTTGCAGAAGATCCGCAAACGGGTAAAGTCGTGCGTGGCCCGATCGACGAACAAACGGTTCGCGTTATGGAAAACCTGAAGCTGGTGTTGGAGCATGCGGGCAGCAGCTTCAACAAAGTGGCGATGGCGCGCATTTTTGTCACCGATTTTCGGTTTTTTGAAACCGTGAATGATATCTACAAGTCCTATTTTGACGTAGGCCATTTACCCGGACGCACCACGGTTGGCGTAACGGCGCTGGCCGGGTTTGGGGATGTTGAAATTGATTTAATTGCCTATTGCGGCGAATAAACGGGCGGATGGGGAGGAAACTGTCAGGGGAAGTGTCGATTACTACTGCATGCGATCGCCTTTTGCCGTACGACTGAACATGTTCACTTTCAATTAATGATCAAAATTAATGATCAAAAAAACTGAGAGATTCCAGGGATAGATGCAGCTCTTATGACGCGATCGCTCCGCACCCTTGGCACCCCGCCCACCGCCTGGTATGTCGATGCCGACATGGCCGACATTACCCGTCCCGCTCTAGCGCCCCAGCCGATTGTGCTGCCAACAGCCAGCAAAACCCTGCGGCTCGATCTGGCCAAGGCAGCTCTGCTGGTAATCGACATGCAAAATGACTTTTGCCATCCCGATGGCTGGCTGGCGCACATTGGCGTCGATGTGACGCCTGCCCGTACCCCAATTCCCTCGCTCCAGCGCTGTCTGCCCCCACTGCGCGACCTCTGCGTCCCGATTATTTGGATCAACTGGGGCAATCGACCCGATTTACTCAACATCAGCGCCGCTGCCCGCCATGTGTATAACCCCAGCGGCGACGGGATCGGGCTGGGCGACCCGCTGCCCAAAAACGGCGCGCCCGTCCTAACTAAAGACAGTTGGGCGGCCGCTGTGGTGGATGAACTAGACCCAGCCGCCACCGATATCAAGGTCGATAAATATCGCATGAGCGGCTTTTGGGATACGACGCTGGACAGCATTCTGCGGAATCTGGGTAAAACCACCCTGTTTTTTGCCGGTGTCAATGCCGACCAATGTGTTCTGGCTACCCTGCAAGATGCCAACTTCTTGGGCTACGATTGCATTTTGCTGAGCGACTGCACCGCTACCACCTCGCCAGACTATTGCTGGCAAGCGACGCTCTACAACGTGAATCAATGCTTCGGGTTCGTGACCGATTCTCAAGCTGTTCTGGCTGCCGCCAAAGGAGACTCTGCCCATGACCACCGATAGCTGCGTCATTCCTGTGATTAAGACTCCTGGCGACTACCAAGCCTTTCGAATTAGCCCCCACGATACCAATCGGCTGGCGATCGTGTTTGACCCCACGATCGTCAATATGTCGCTGACCTACTGCGTCGAAATTTTTGATGTGGGCGGAAAAACGCCGCCCAATCGCCACCAAATGGCGGTAGAAATGTTTTTTGTGCTCAAGGGCGAAGGGCTGGCCACCTGTGATGGCAAAACGGCTCATATTCAGGCCGGAGATAGCCTGCTAGTGCCCGCTACTGGAACGCACGAAGTCGAAAATACCGGGACAGGTCGCCTCTATGCCCTCTGTCTGATGATCCCCAACGAAGATTTTGCTGAGCTAATTCGCAGCGGTACCCCAGTTGAGCTAGATGCAGAAGATCTGTCGGTGCTGCGGCGATCGGATGGGTTGGTAGCCTGCCCTTAATTTGAGCCTAACGATTGGGCTTAACGATTGAGCCTAGCGGCGATTTTGCGATCGCTTTGGCTTGCGGGGCGGTGGTTTGGGCGCACTGCGACGGCTTGGCTCCCGGCCTAGCTCTCGGCTAACGGCCACAAACGTATCTCGCTTCAAGTGTGGGTAGTCGCTGACCCATGCGCCATAGTCAGACAGGTATATGTCTGAAACCTGCATAATCCGGCTGAGGTCAGGCCGATTCGACATGACTAACATTTCGGCTACGTCACCGGCGCGAATGACGCGATGATCCCGCTGGAGTGGCACTTGCAGGCTAGTCGTAAAGCCAGTGTCATCTTCTAAATCCAGGTTCAATCGCCGCTCCCGGTTCTCAATTACGACCAGTTCGCCCTGCTTGTTAACGGTTTCTTCTTTGCCAATTAGCTCTTCGTTAATGAACACGTCGATCACGTCACCGCGCCAAAACCCGCCATACTGATAGCGCCGATAGTCAACATTGCGGCGTCCGGCCCGATAGGCGGGTCGCCACAGCCAATACAGCGCAAACACAATCGCTAAACTAAACTCCAGGATCTCAAATCCTGGTGGCAAAGTTAGCTGAAGTGCTAGGCTCAGCAATGCTCCCAGCAGTGAGATCAAAACTCGCCCTAACACATCGGATGGTTTGCCCCAGTAATAGCGATACTGTTCCGCTGTCGCCACAATGGGAATCAGTTCTTTAACTTTCTCGCGGGTAATCGGAATGAGCATGGTCAGTTGCGGTTCAGTTGCAGGCGATCGCCCATTAGCAGCATTGAAGCTAGAACCAGGTTAGAACATGGCTTGAATCGCTTCCCTTCGAGCCTAACATCTGTCTGAGCAGGTTGTGGACGGGCAGGAGCCATTTAGAGTGAATTTACGCACTGCTGGTGGGGGGTTGAGGCTCTAGGCGTAAAACTTTCCGTAAAACTCTGGTCGTCGCAGGACTCGCTGACCGCGCACAATGGGAACAACTCTGAAGAACGTAGCTTGGAGGGTTCTGAACGGCAAGGGGGCAATCAAGTCGTTCAGGCTTTCTAAACAAGAGGCGTTTTTACAGGTAATCTGCCTGACCCTGGGGGCTTATGGGGTCAGGCATTTTTTTGCCTATTTTTGGGTCTGGGTTTATGGCCTCATTCACAGCAGCTTTTCTAGGCCATAGACCAACGATTTCAATTGCAGCACATGGCGAATCGCTAGCAGCACACCGGGCATGTAGCTGGCGCGATCGCTGGTGTCGTGCCGCAGGGTATAGAGCTGCCCCGGTGCGCCGAATAGGACTTCTTGGTGGGCAATGAGACCGGGCAGACGGACGCTGTGAATCCGAATCCCTTCAGCGGCCAGGGTACCCCGCGCGCCAGCCATGGTTTCGGTGGCTTCGACCGCAGGCGGGTTAAAGGTTTTGCCTAGTTCCGCTAGCATTTCAGCCGTTTGGATGGCGGTGCCGCTGGGGGCGTCGGCTTTTTGGTTGTGGTGCAGCTCAATAATTTCGACATGGTCGAAGTAGCGGGAGGCTTGAACGGCGGCTTGTTGCAGCAGCACCACGCCAATCGAAAAGTTGGGGATGATTAAACAGCCCGTGCTGGCTTTATCGGCAAAGTCTGCCAAATCTTGCAGCTGCTGGGGGCTAAGGCCAGTGGTGCCGACGACGGGGCGAACTCCGTAGGCGATCGCCGACCGCACGTTTTCATACACGCGATCGGGATGGGTGAAATCGACCACGACCGCTGGCTGCTTTTCTTGAGAGGCCATGGCTAAGGTGCCCTGCAAATCTGCCAGAATAGGAATTTCTAGCGCTCCACAGCCCACCACCTCGCCGACGTCTTCACCGATGTATTTGGGGTTACGGGCGATCGCTCCCACCAGCGTCATATCGTCAGCGGCGGCGATCGCCTTCACGGCCTCTCGACCCATCTTGCCCGTGGCACCATTAACGACAACTGGAATGGGAGGTTGACTGGTCATAGGAGCCTCTGAGAAATCTGAAATAACCGAAAAACACGGCCGATGATATTTTAAAACATGCGGCTCATTAGATGATGGATATATGTCAACTGATTCCAATCCCCAGTCTTTACCACCTCGCGAACGCTACACTCGGGGCCTAGAGCGAGTGGTTGATCACCTCAGCCAGACGCTGGAACGCGACCAGCTGGTGCAGCAGACTGCCAATACGCTGCGATCGCAGCTCCAGGTTGATCGGGTGGTGTTGTACTACTTTTATCGTCAGTGGGCAGGGCAGGTGACGTTTGAAGCCTTAAGTGCGCCTGAGTTTTCAATTTTTGGCTCGACTGGGCCAGATCAGTGCTTTAACCAGGACTATGCGGGTCTATATTTGGCCGGACGGGTGCGGGCGATCGCCGATATTGAATGTGAACCGATTCAACCCTGCCATCGTGATTTTCTGCGAGAGTTGCAGGTGCGAGCCAATCTAGTCGTGCCAATTTTGACCGACAAAGGACTATGGGGGTTATTTGTCGCCCATCACTGCACAGGCAGCCGTTCCTGGTCGGAGGCAGAGATTGAGCAGATGAAAGCTGGGGCGCAAACGCTGGCCACAGCTCCATCCATTCAAGGCTACGGTCCAGGGTGAGCCACGTCTTACTTCTTCTTCTTGTGGTCTGATTTTTTGCCGCTCTTTTTGGTGGCAGTTTCTTTGGTAGCACTCTCTTTTGTAACAGCCTCCTTAGCGGCACTCTCATTTTTAGGCGCTTCCACCTCCAGAGCGCCATTGATCAACCCGTTGAACCCATAAACTTGGCGGCTGCCCACGAAGGGGACAAGGGTGACTTCTTTTTCGTCGCCCGGTTCAAAACGGACTGCTGTCCCCGCTGGGATGTCTAAGCGGGTGCCTCGGGCTTTGACCCGATCAAAGGTGAGGGCAGAGTTGACTTCAAAAAAGTGGAAGTGAGATCCGACTTGAATCGGGCGATCGCCTGTATTAGCCACGGCTAGCGTCACAGTCTCACGCCCTGCGTTCAGTTCAATCTCACCGGGTTCTACCAGTAACTCTCCAGGGATCATAGATATCTCGCTTGAATGAATAGGATTTGAGCCGGTTGAGCAGCTAACGAATAGGGTTGTGCACGGTGACTAGTTTGGTGCCATCTGGAAACGTTGCTTCTACCTGCACCTCGTGCAGCATGTCTGCAATCCCATCCATTACCTCAGTTTGTGCTAGCAGCGTAGTGCCATAGGTCATCAAGTCGGCCACCGTGCGGCCTTCTCGTGCCCCTTCCAAAATTGCCGCCGAAATGTAGGCTACCGATTCGGGATAGTTGAGTTTAAGCCCTTTTGCCTTGCGGCGTTCGGCCAAGAGAGCGGCTGTAAAAATCAGGAGTTTGTCTTTTTCTTGTGGAGTCAATTGCATGGTTCAAGTTGTGCCGCGCGATCGGTGGATTCTATAGGATTCATTACTCAATGTGCAACGTTCCCAGATCGCCCTCACCCCAACCCCTCTCCCAAGAAGGGAGATGGGCTAAAGGCAGGCTCGGTTCCCCTTCTCCCCTTTTGGGAGAAGGGGCTAGGGGATGAGGGCTGTCTTAAAGTTGCACATCGCATATTCACTTGGAGATTTCTGTGGCATGAATGGGTGTGAAATCATCTAGGTTCTGATCCGCACCACATTCTTTCCACACAATACTATTACTGCTCGCAGCTACATTACTGCATCGCAGCCACATTTGCAGTACATTACAGCCCAAAATTAGGCTAAAAGCAGGCCAGACGGGCTACGAATTCTGATCCGATCGCCGTTTTAGCTGCTTTAGTGTTTGGTACATTTCGGGCAGTCGGCTTAACAGAGCGGCGGTTTTCCAAAACTGGCGAAACGGGACAGCGGGGGTGCCCATGACCACAGATCCCGCTGCCAGATCGCTGGTAATGCCCGTCTGCGCGGCGGCCTGGGTACCATCGCCGACTCGCACCTGGTTGGAAATACCCACCTGTCCGCCCAAAAACACCCGGTTCCCCAGCCGCACTCCGCCCGCTAGCCCGCCCTGAGCGGCCATGGCACACCCTTCTCCCACATCACAGCCGTGAGCAATGTGGACGAGGTTGTCGAGTTTGGTGTAGCGATGAATCCGGGTTTCGCCGACGGCAGGACGGTCGATGGTGGCGTTGCAGCCTACCTCCACGCCAGTTTCGAGCACCGTGTAGCCCGACTGCTCCATCTTGAACCAGCCCTCACGGGTCGGGACAAAGCCAAACCCTTCGGACCCGATCGCCGCCCCGCTGTGGATGACGCAATCTGTGCCAATTTGGCTGCGCTCGTGGATGACGCAGTTGGCGTGCAGCAGGGTGCGATCGCCCACCACCACGCCGGGGTAAATCACCACATTGGGATGGATGCAGACGTCGCTACCGATTGTGACACCGGGCTGAATTACCACATGCGCGCCGATGGCCACGCGATCGCCCAGCTGCACCGACGGATCAATCACGGCGGTGGGGTGAATGCTGGCAGCAGGCCGAAACGGCTGGTAGAATTGGGCGATCGCGGCGGCAAACAGGAGACGAGGGTCGGGTGTGGCGACCCAGGCAATTCCATGGTCTGTCGCTAGCTGCTGTAATGTTGCATCTGCTGGCAAAATCAGGGCGCTGGCATGGGTAGTGCCCACCTGTGCCGCAAACTTAGCCCCTTCAATGTAGCTGAGGCGACCAGGGCTGGCAGCGTCGATCGCAGCCACACCCGCCACCTCTGGATCGGTGGCCAGATCAGACCCAAGCAGTGGGGCGATCGCTTCTAAGGCAAACAGCAGTTGACTAAACTTCATAGAATCTATCCCGCTGGGACAATTATCATGCTACCTGGCAGTTGCGTCCGAGAGCCAGCTATTCAGCCTTTTCCAGGGCAAGCCTTGCATCTGCTCAAAATGGTGTTGAGAATCACTATCCCGTCGCCGCATCTGTTAGAACATAATTCTTTATATGCGAGGTAGACTAAGTTCTCTGCTGAGAAAACATTAATCTACACGTCAATATCAATTGCGGGAGTCAGTGGCGTGAACGCAGCAGAACAGGCAAGAGGGCTTGAAGTGACGGCAAAAATTGCTGCCTTAGTCAATTTATTCAAGGCTCAATTTCCGGATGCGCGCGCCGACCTCAAACCGTGGGCCAATGATCCCGATACCCGCGAACTGATCGACCCCGATTCGATTGACGTTGGGTTCCACCTACCCGGCTGGAGTCCCCGATTTCAAGCCCGCAGCATTTTGCTGCAAATCCGCTTTTTTGAAGATGCTGTAACCCAATCTCGTCGAGCGATCGGGGTTGAGGCAGTAGGGTTCACGCATCAAGGCGAGCAATGGCGACTCTCAACGATAGAAAGCTGGCAATTTCTGGGTGATCGCTTACCTGCTGAAGAAATTCGGGAAAAATTGAAAGACTTCTGCCGCCAAATGTTTGATTTATTTAACAAAAATTGAGCGATTTCGGACTCACTGAATAAACCCTGGTAGCTCAAGCGCCATAGGGTCAATTTGGCTGGGCAACCCAGCGGATACCCGCTCTTCTAGGCGCAGATGAATGTTGGGTGATGCTAGGTCTAGGTTAAGATTTTTGTCAAGACTAAATCAGAAAAATCGGGCACAATTTATTTGGCATAATAGTCATTTCTAAAAGAATCCGGATTTATCTACTCTAAGGGAGACTTTTATGAAGGTAAACCTCTTTTCCATGCTGCTGCCCGCTGTCATAGCAGTGAATGGATTATCGCCTCTAGTGCAAAGCCCAGTGATCGTGCCACAGCCCAGCGTGGTCTCCCAGGCTTCTAGTCTGACTGCGATCGCTGAAGACTTCATTACCCAACTAGCAGAGCAACAGTTTGCCGATGCTGCCCAAGGCTATGGGATAGGGGCGCAAGACGTAACCGACCGCACCTTACGCCAAAACTGGAACGACATTGTGGCAGAAAGTGGTACTTTTCAGCGAATTATTAGCTCTCAAGTAGTGAGCCAACAGCCTCTCGGGGGAGAGGCGATCGTGACCGTAGAGTGTCAATTTGAGCGTTCCAATCGGGAACTGTTTGTTGTCCTTTCCGGCACGCAGGTAGTTAGTTTTAGTCCGGTTGAATAACTTCCCTTGTTGAATAACTTCCCTTAGCGCTTTTTCCCCTTAGCGCTTGATTGATTTATTTCACTTCATTTCAAATTCCAATATTGGTGCTGATCCGCTGCTATGAAACGTTTAAGCCTTTCTCTTCTTGCGCTTGCCACCGTGGCAATGAGCGCTGCATCTGTCCCGCTCTCTACCACTGCTGCTGGTCTTAAACAAGTAGACCCGATCCAAGTAAACCCAGTTCAAGTAGACCCGGTTCTGGGAGACCCGATTCCGAGTGTCCCCTTGACTACTACATTTGGCCAGCAAGAGGTCGATCAACGTCGATTTGTGGCTCTATCCTCTCCCGGTATTACGTCTCGTCGCCTGGTCGTGCTAGAGCAAGTGTCTGATGCCCGTCCCTGTTGGAGTGAAAATGGAGGGATCCCGACTCGGGTCGATCCACTCTTGCTTCAATTTAATTTCACAGGAATTTGTTCTCGCAGTACTGACCGTAACGGCTATTCTATCCGAGTCAATGGGCAAGACTTAGGCTTGTCCTATAGTTTACGGGTGGTGCCGCGCAATGGCGATCTCTTGCTGGTCGGCACGCCTACTAGTCGCTCTCAACCCGAACTGTTGGTTGGCAGAGTGAATGGGACGAATGATACTGATTTTACTAAAGTTAACTTGCAGCCCGGTTGGCGCTTTACTAAACGAACGTTTGGCGATCGCACCCTAGGGCATGTTTATCTCACCTATGAAGGGGCCACACCTCCAACCACCCCAGACCCGACGACACCGTCACCCACGCCCACACCTACTCCTACCCCCACACCGACTCCCACTCCCACACAGACTCCCACACGGACTCCCACTCCTCCCGCTGTCACGTTCACCGATATTGCAGGTGATATCTACGCCAGCGAAATCCGAGGTGCGGTAGGGGCAGGGTTTATTGCTGGGTTTGAAGACAATACCTTCCGACCAACCGCAACCCTAACCCGGGAGCAGCTGGTTTCGATGGTTCTAGACGCCGTCCGCAAGGCTCCTGGCGTCACCTTACGACTGCCAACCAGCGCTACTGCCGATCCCTACGCTGATGTGAGTGCCGCCCGGTGGAGCGCTGCCAAAATTCAGTTTGCCCGCGACAACAACATTGTCAGCGGCTATGAAGATGGCACCTTCCGACCCAATCAACCCGTGACGCGGGCAGAGATGATGGCGGTATTAAAGAAAGCTGCTCAGTTTGCTAAAACGGCGCGGGGTTCAGCGGCGACTTTATTCCCAACGCAAACGCCCAGAGTGTTCTCTGACACCACCAATCATTGGGCTGCTGCCACCATTACAGAGCTGTCTGGCTTCTGTGGTGTGGCATCGCCGCTGAATGAGCAGGGAACTGCATTTGCCCCTAATGACGCTACCCAGCGGAACTATGCGGCGGCAGCTACGTTGCGGATGCTGACCTGTCTCCAGTTGCCGCAGTAGCTTCTACCTAAAACGTTCAATCTAAAAAGCCAGTTTGACCTTGATTAAGGTCAAACTGGCTTTTTAAGGAACTTTAAGCGCAGGAATCATGTCAGCGTTGCCGGGAAATGATTCCTGCTAGAAGTCTAGGAAATCCTAAACAGCAAGGGTCTTTTTGGCCACTTGAGTCAGTTCGCCTTTGGCGTACTTAGCCGCGTAGTCATCGGTCGAGATTTGCTTGATCTTGCTAGCGTTCCCGGCTGCCCAGAACTCGCTGTAGCGATCGGAGCAAACTTTCTGCATGTACTTGATCGACGGTTTGAGGAAGTGGCGTGGGTCAAATTCCTTGGTGTTTGTGAACAAGGCTTCACGCACAGCAGCGGTAATGGCCAAGCGGTTATCGGTGTCGATATTCACCTTGCGCACGCCTTTCTTAATCCCTTTCTGAATTTCCTCAACGGGTACGCCGTAGGTTTCAGGAATAGCGCCACCGTATTGGTTGATGATCGCGAGCAAATCTTCGGGAACTGAAGAAGAACCGTGCATCACCAAGTGGGTGTTGGGCAAGCGGTTGTGGATTTCTTCGATGCGGCTAATGGCCAGAATTTCGCCCGTAGGTTTGCGGGTAAATTTGTAGGCTCCGTGGCTGGTACCAATCGCCACGGCTAGCGCGTCTACTTGAGTGCGCTCTACAAAGTCAACGGCTTCGTCAGGGTCGGTCAGCAGTTGAGAGTGATCCAATTCACCCTCAAATCCGTGGCCGTCTTCAGCTTCACCTTTGCCAGTTTCCAGAGAACCCAAACAGCCGAGTTCGCCTTCAACGGAGGCTCCGATCGAGTGAGCAACCTTCACGACTTCACTGGTGACAGCCACGTTGTATTCGTAGCTAGCAGGCGTTTTGGCGTCGGCCTCTAGGGAACCGTCCATCATGACGCTGGTAAAGCCGTTTTTGATGGCCGAGTAGCAGGTAGCAGGCTCGTTACCGTGATCTTGGTGCATCACGATAGGGATGTGGGGGTAGGTCTCGACC